>JBJOHQ010000332.1:0-5652 GCA_046047595.1 Planctomycetota bacterium
GTCGAGACGAGCGAAGATTTCGGCGCGATGGGCTCGGGCGCGAGTGACCGTGCGTTGCTCGATCATCTCGCGGGCGTACTCGTTGCGAAGAACTATTCGATGAAGGAACTTCTTCGTGAGATCGTGACGAGTGCGACGTATCGCCAAGCGAGCGAGGCATCGGCAGTGACGCTTGCACGCGATCCTGACAACCGACGTTGGTCGCGCGCGCCACGATTGCGTCTTGAAGCGGAGCAAGTGCGCGACACGGCACTCGCGGTGTCGGGGCTTCTTTCGCGCAAATTGGGTGGACCACCAGTCATGCCGCCGCAACCCGAAGGCGTGTGGCAAGTGGTCTACTCGGGTGATGCATGGGCAACGAGTGCGGGTGAAGATCGTTACCGCCGCGCGCTCTACACATTCCTTCGGCGAAGTTCGCCGTATCCGTCGTTTATCGCGTTCGACGCGACGAGTCGCGAAACGTGCACGGTGCGACGCATTCGTACGAATACGCCGCTCGCCGCGCTTGTGACGCTGAACGACCCTGTCTATCTCGAAGCGGCGCAGGCACTCGCGGTGATTGCGCGTTCGGAGTCGGATGATGCTGCAGCAGTGCGCGTCATGCTCGAGCGCGCACTCGGACGAAGTGCGCGCGATGAAGAAGTTGCACGCCTCGTCGAACTCGTGACGAACGAACGTGCGCGCTACGCCGAACACGCAGAACTCGCGCGGACGCTTGCTGGGCGTGCGGCGGAAGGCTCGACGAACATTGCCCGCGACGCGGCGCTCGTGGCCGCCGCCAACGCGATTCTGAACACCGATGATTTCCTGACCCGCTCGTAACGTCCGACGCCCCGAGATTGACTCGCATGACAACGCCTGACGCACAATTCCATCCGTCTGAAGTTCGTGAGACGGAACATCGCGTCGCCGAGCGTCACTTCGCCGATTTTCGCGAAACCAACGACCACGCGGCGCGTGCGGCGGCGGAAGTCGCGCAAGCAACGCGACGTACGTTCCTCGGAAATCTCGCGGGCGGTGCGGCGGCATTTAGTCTCGGCGGAATTGCGCTGAGCGAGTTGTTCGCGCGTGAATCGCGCGCCGCGGGAGGTGCGCACGACGCGCGCCTCTCGGAAGATCCGCTCGCGCCGCGCGCGCCACACTTCGCGGCGCGTGCGAAGAATGTGATTTACATCCACCTCGCGGGTTCGCCGAGCCAACTTGAGTTGCTCGATTACAAGCCGAAACTCGCGGAGTTCCACGGCACGCCATGCCCCGATGAATATCTCAAAGGCGAGAAGTTCGCCTTCATCAAAGGCCATCCGACGCTGCTTGCGCCGCAACATAAGTTCGCGCGCGCGGGGCGTGCCGGTCTTTGGACAAGTGACCTCTTGCCGAACTTTCGCACGATTGAAGATGAAGTTTGCGTCATCAACACGATGACGACCGATCAGTTCAACCACGCGCCCGCGCAGCTCTTGTTGCACACGGGCGAATCGCGATTCGGCGCCGCGAGTTTCGGCTCGTGGGTTGGATACGGACTCGGTTGTGAAACGCGTGATTTGCCGGCGTTTGTTGTGCTTGTTTCTGGTGACAAGACGCCGGACGCGGGTAAGAGCGTGTGGGGCAGCGGCTTCCTGCCGAGTGTCTATCAAGGCGTCCAGTGCCGAGCGTCTGGTGATCCTGTGCTTTACGTGAAGGACCCCGAAGGCATGTTGCGCGAGACGCGGCGCGCCACGATCGACGCGATTGCGGCGCTCGGACGCATGGGCTTCGCGCGGCATGGTGATCGCGAGACGGAAGCGCGCATCGCGCAGTATGAGTTGGCCTATCGCATGCAAATGGCGGTACCCGATGCGATGGATCTCACGCGCGAATCGCAGGCAACGCTCGAGGAATACGGCGCATCGCCAGGGAATCCAAGCCTGGCGAATTCGTGTCTCCTCGCGCGTCGACTCGTCGAGCGCGGCGTGCGATTCGTGCAACTCTACGATTGGGGTTGGGATGGACACGGCACTGGCCCGAGTGATGATCTCTTGACGCAACTTCCAAAGAAGTGCCGTGAGATGGATCAACCTGTTGCAGCGCTCATTCGCGATCTTCGTCGCCGTGGGTTACTCGATGAAACGCTCATCATTTGGGGCGGAGAGTTTGGGCGTACGCCGGTCGCTGAGTTCCGCGATGGAAACAAGAACTTCCTCGGCCGCGATCACCATCCGCACGCGTTCACGATGTGGATGGCAGGCGGTGGCGTGAAAGGTGGCACGACCTATGGCGAGACCGATGAACTCGGCTACCGCATCGCACGCGATCCAGTGCGCGTGAAGGATCTCCAAGCGACGATCCTTCATCTCTTGGGGCTCGATCACTTACGACTCGGCTATATGCACGCAGGCCTCAATCATCGACTGACGGGCGTGCAGGGCGATGCGCGCGTGATCTCAGGTCTTCTCGCCTGAAACCAATCGTTTGAACGCCCATCTCGCGCGTGTTGGACGCAGTCGCGGTGATCGCGGCGCGGGTACGGCATCGCGGCGCGGGAGAAGGATCGCGGCGCGGGTTCGGCATCGCGGCGCGGGTGCGGTATCGCGGCGCGGGTGCAGGATCGCGGCGCGGGTGCCTCAACGGCGTTCAACGAAGATTCGAACAGGTCCGTTCGGAGCCGCCGTGATTTGCGGCCGCATCGGTGGCCGCGACGCACCTGGCGCCCAACGAATACGAAAGTCGCGACAGAGAAGCGCAAGGGCGACTCGCATCTCGACCAGCGCGAAGTGCATGCCGATACATGTGTGGCGTCCCGCAGCAAACGGCATGTACGCGTGACGCGGTGGATTGCGCTCGGGAAGCCAGCGATCAGGATCGAATTGGTTCGCGTTCGGGCCCCATGCAGGGCCGCGTTGCATGCCCCACACGGAGATGAGGAGCGTCGAGCCCTTCGGAATGCGTCGACCTTGGTAGGAATCATCGGCGATGACCGAGCGGCCAAGGTTGTACACAGGGGGGTTGAGTCGCAGCGTTTCTTCGATGACGCGTCGCGTCAGCGAAAGGCGCTCGAGCGCAAGTCCGCTGATTTCGCCGTCAAGTCCGGCAGCACGCGCTTCCTCCGCAATCGCGTCGCAGAGGCCGGGTTGATCCATCACCTCACAGAGTGCCCACGTAAGCCCTGTGGCCGTCGTCTCAAAGCCTGCGCCGAAGAGCGTCTTTGTTTGATCGAGGAGTTCTTCACGCGAGAAGGCCTCGCCCGATTCGTCGCGCGCGCGCACGAGCGCCGAGAGGATGTCGCGACCTTCAGGGTCCTGCATGCGTGCATCGACGATTGGGCCAAGAAAGTCCTCGAACGCGCGACAGATCTTTGCCAACGTGGCGCGCTGCCGCGACCGTGCCCACGGAGGAAGCCGCACGATCGCAGTGTTGAGTTTGCGAACCTCGCGCAGCGCGCGGCGCACAAGTTCACCGAATCGATCCGCGGCCTCAAGTTCAGGCTCCACCCCGCACAACGCGGTCGTGATGCCGTCGAGCGCGAGCCGTTGCAGATCGACACGCGCGTCGATCGTTTCGCCGCGCGACGCGCAGTCGTACCAACGATCGCGGACGCGCGTCCAGCAGTGGGCAGTCACCGTCGCGACCTCTCGCACGGGATCGCTGCGGAACGCAGGCTGCATCATGCGGCGTGCACGGTGCCAACTTGGTCCCTCTTGCGTCAGAAGCGCATCGCCAAGAACCGTGCTCCCATTGCGATAGTGGAAACTGCGAGGGTAGATGTCGACCTTCTCTTGCAGCACATGCCGTGCAAGGCCAGGGTCATCGACCGCGATGACTTCGTTCTTCAGAATGCGAAATCGCACGGCGCCGTTGTGCTCGCGAGCAAGTCGCGCAACAAGTTCCAGCGGGTCGCGTGCGAGTTGAAAGGCATGCCCGAAGATAGGCAGACCACGAGCGAACGGAAGTTCCGTCACAGGCGAGAGTGGGGGCTCGATTGGAGCATTGGTCATGCAAGCTCCCTAATCGTTTGGGTGGCACGAGCGGCGATCCGCTCGATCGCGCGCGTGGTACGCGTGAACGGAAGCGCCAATCGATCCAGTGCAGAAGCGGCTTGGTCATCGCCACGCACGCGGAGTTCCGCAGCGGCGGCTGCGAGGTCAGCGAGATGATCGCCTGTCGTGAGTTTCGCAATCAACTCCGCTGCCGACACATCGCCGTCCCACAAATCAAGCAGACTCACGACGAGAAGGTGAATCGACTCGACGATGATCGCCGCAGGCGAAGCCTCGCCGGTCTGACCTTGACCGTCCGCGAGTTCAACGATGGAAGCAACTGCATTCCAGAGTTCCTCAACATCGTCGGCATGCGCGAGTGTGCTTTCGGCCGCAGAGCCAGAGAGCGAAGGAGTGCATTCCGTGAGGTTCTTGCGAACACTTGCGAGCACATGACGCGCGCCACGTCGTCGCGCTTCGATTCCGACGGCAGGATCAGGCTGCCCGCGCGCGATCTCGACTGCGAGAAGTACACGCGCAAGCGCGAGTCCAATTTCGCGACGTGCACGAGCGATGCGCGACGCAGCGTCGTCGGAAGGAAGACTCTCGGAAAGAAGACCCTCGGAAGGAAGACCATGCGCGCCCGCACGGTCGCCACCTTCGGTCAGTCGGCCGTTCCAACGCGAGGTGCGCTCAAGGTCAAAGTGCAGGAAGTAGCGGATTTCCTCGCCGATCTGCGTCTCTTCAAGAATGCGCGCGCCCATCCGTCGATAGACGGGCAACACGCGTCGCGAGCAGGTGGCGAAGCCATCGCGAAATCCCAACGCGCGGAGATCATGAAACGCTTCGTCCCACGCGGTGTGGAAGTGGCTGATCGAGTGATCGAGCCGTGAATACGCGAGCGTGAACTCGCAGATCCCGCGCCCATCGTCCAAGTCATCGGGGACGCGAAAGCCGTATGCCGAACTTTGCAACACCGCGAGTCGCGTATTCACAATGATCGCGGTATGTACGCACGTGCCGTCGATTTCAACCCACGCTTGTTGATCCTCGTGCGGGACACGCGTGCGCACTCGGCGTGTTGCGTCATCCCAGATCCACAGGTTGCGAAGCAGCGGACTTCCATTTCCCCCGTGAAATGCTTCATACGCTTGCGACTCGAGATCAGCCACCAGAATGCTGTCGGCCCAGTCGAGGATGCGCGTGGCGCGTGCCTCTTGGGAATGAGAAGTCGAAGACGCCTCGGTCACTGTTGGGCTCCACTTGGTGGATTTGGAGCGTGCGGGCTTGAGGCTCGCGAGCTCGAGGCGGATTGTCGCTCAACCTTCACAATGCGGTTTCGTCCGTCGACGAACACAACGTTGAGCACGTGATCGCGGAGCCGCGTCGGTTCAACCTGACCTTCGGCAACCACGTATGCCTTATCGCCCGGAAGGAAGTGCCGCGCGGGTGCTCCATTCAAACCAATGATGCCGCTCCCGCGTTCGCCCGCGATGACGTACGTCTGCCAGAAAGCGCCGGTCGATTGATTCGTAATCTGCACCATTTGAAACGGCACCAATCCCGCGGCGTCGATCAAATCTTGATCGATGGTGATGGAGCCGACATAGTGGAGGTCGGCCTGCGTGACCGTGACTGCATGCAATTTGGCGACCGCCATGCGAACAGAGACGACGGTTGGCGCGAGCGGAGTTGGAGT
>JBJOHQ010000333.1:0-2558 GCA_046047595.1 Planctomycetota bacterium
GTCGTGAACGTTGGTGACACGCTGTATGAACTCGATGCACCCGATTGGCGCACGCTTGCCGAAGAAATTGCGGGCACCGAAGCGAAAGTGGCATCGATGGGTCCGCTTCGAGAAGCGCACCGCGTCCACGAAGCGAGTCTCGGTCGCAAAGTCGAATTGTGGAAAGCGCGGCTTGTGCAACTCGAGGAGATCCGCGCGGCGGGCGGCGGAAATGCCCGCGAAATGCATGACGCACAGGCGACTTTGGTGGCGACCGAGGCAGAACTCGCGGATGTGATGGAGAAAGACGCCGCACTCGACGCCGAGCAGAAGATGGCTGAGGCAGCGTTGCGCGGATTGCGCGCGCGTCGCGAAGCGATCGCACGCGCGGCGGGTGGCGAGATCAGCACCGCCGGCACGCTCGTGGTGCGGGCGGTCGAGCCAGCGGTTGTCGCGGCGATTCACGCGCCGAACGGCGCGCTTGTTGAGCAGGGGGCAGGCATCGTCGAAACAGTCCGCGGAGATGCGATTCGCTTCCGCGCCCGCGCGCTCCAAAGTGATTTGTCGCGCATTCAAGATGGCGCGAAGGTGCGCGTCGTCGCCGCGACGGGCCTCGATCGCGGCGATAGCGCGACGCCGATCGACGGAACGCTTCGTATTGCGCCGATCGCCGACGCATCGTCGCGGACCGCTGAAGTCCTCGTCGAACTCGACCCGACACAAGTGGCCAACGCCACGTGGGATCGCGCGGGTGTCGCGGCGTCGGTCGAGATCACGCTTGCAGGAGGCACGAAGGAACTCGCGATTCCCACTGCGGCCGTCGTGCGCGATGGAACGGCGCTCGTGATTTTCCGCCGTGATCCTGCGAATCCCGACAAGGTCATTCGCATGGACGCGGATCTTGGCGTGAGCGATGGCCGTTGGACCGTCATTCAAAGTGGAGTGAAAGCGGGCGACGAAGTCGTCGTTGGTGGGAACTATCAACTCATGCTTGCGACGAGCGGATCGGCACCAAAGGGCGGCCACTTCCACTCTGATGGCACCTACCACGAGGGTGAGGACTGATGTTCGCCCGCGCGATTCGCTTCTCAATTCAGAACGCGACGCTCGTTGTAGCGCTCGCGGGTCTTGTCGTCCTGTTCGCGGGGTTGAAAGCCCGCGAGATGCCGGTCGATGTGTTTCCTGAACTCAACGCTCCAACGGTCGTCGTGATGACCGAGTCTGGCGGCCTCGCCGCCGACGAAGTGGAGCAGTACGTCACTTTCCCGATCGAAACGTCGGTCAACGGGCTCCCAGATACGCGCCGCGTGCGCTCGTCGAGTACGACCGGGCTCTCGATGGTGTGGGTTGAGTTCGACTGGGGCACGGATATCTATCGCGCGCGCCAACAGGTTTCCGAGCGGCTGTCGACCGTGCTCGATCAGTTACCCGAAGATGCGCACGCGGAAATCACGCCAGTCACGAGCCTCACCGGCGAGATCATGCTGTTCGCGCTCTCTTCGCCGAGCGGCGAAGCGACGCCGATGGATCTGCGCGCGTACGCCGAGTTTGATCTGCGCCGCAAGTTGCTCGCGGTGCCGGGAATCGCCCAGGTTGTTGTCATGGGAGGTGAACTTCCCGAGTACCGCATCGACGTGCAGCAAGATCGGCTCGCGTTGCTCGGTGTCTCGATCAACGAAGTCGCCGACGCCGCGCGTGCAGCACACAGCACGGCAACCGCGGGCTACATGGAGAACGTTGGTCAGCAAGAGCTTCCGATCCGTCAAGTTGCGCGCGTGACGAGCGTCGAAGACATTCGTCGCACGCTTATCGCAATGCGCGATGGTGTCGCGGTCACAATTGGCGATGTTGCGGATGTTCGGCTTGCGCCTGCGCGCAAGCGCGGCACGGCGGCGGATCGCGCGCTTTCTGCGGTTGTGGTGAGTGTGCAAAAGTCGCCCGGCACCAACACACTCGAGTTGACGAGGCAGATTGATCGCGTCCTCGATGGCGCCGAAAAGGCGATGCCCGCGGGAATCACGCTGAATCGTGATCCTTTCCGCGCCTCGCGCTTCATCGAACGCTCCGTCAACAACGTCGTGCGCGTACTCATCGAAGCATGCATCATCGTCGCGGTCATTCTCGTTCTCTTCCTCCTCAACGTACGTGCGACGATCGTCACGTTGACGGCACTACCGCTTTCGCTCGCCGTTGCGGCGCTCGTCCTTTGGGCGTGGGGACTCTCAGTGAACGTGATGACGCTCGGTGGACTCGCCATCGCGATTGGCGAACTCGTCGACGATGCCATCATCGACGTCGAGAATGTGTTGCGACGATTGCGGGAAAATGCGGCACTTCCCGAGGGCGCGCGTCAATCGGTTTCCGACGTGATCTACACGGCGAGCAACGAGATTCGCTCCTCGGTCGTCTTCGCAACCATCATCATCTGCATGGTGTTCGTGCCGTTGCTCTTCCTCGGCGGAATCGAAGGCCGCTTCTTCCAGCCGCTTGGGATCGCGTACATCGTTTCGATCCTCGCATCGCTTGTTGTGGCGCTGACGGTGACACCTGCGCTCTGTCGCTTGCTCTTCGGGCGAAAG
>JBJOHQ010000334.1:0-3749 GCA_046047595.1 Planctomycetota bacterium
CGAGAACATCGCGCTCAAGCGTTCCGTCATGCGCGCCGAGCGCCTGCGCATGCTGAGAAACAAGCATGAGATCCGCGTCGTCGAGCGCGCGCGCCGCCGCGCTGAGATTCGCAAGTCGAGCTTCGCGTTGCGCGCGTTGTGCAAAGACGAGTGAGACAGCGGTCGTCAAAAGCAAGAGTGTGACCGCCGCAAAGATTGAAATGACCGCGCGTTTCTTTCGACGAATCGCCCGCATGATGCGCTCACGCGGAGATTGCAGTTCAGCGAGAACAGGCTCGCCTGCGAGATGTCGTCGCAAATCATCAGCGAATTGCGATGCGCTGACGTAGCGCGAGTTTGGGTCGTTCGCGGTCGCCTTCGCAACAATGCGATCAAGGTCTCCTCGAAACGCTTGGCTGACGTGCGCAAGTCGCCGATGCGAATTCTCGGATGAGAGGAGCTCGCGCATCATGCTCGCGAGCGTTGTTGTTCGAAAGACGCGGAAAGGCTGTTGCGCCAGCAATTCGTACAACATCGCGCCGAGCGCGTAGAGATCGACACGAACGTCGGGAGGCGATGCAAGTTCAAGCGATTCGGGCGCGGCGTAGGCCAGCGTTCCAACAACCCTTGGCCCGAGCGCGTGCATGGTTTGCTGTGGATCGAGCGCAAGCAATTTCGCGACGCCAAAGTCAATCAAGACAGGGCGTCCCGTGGGCTCGACGAGAATGTTGCTTGGCTTGAGATCACGATGCAAGACGCCGCGTCCATGCGCAAAGGCGACAGCATCCGCAATCGCAATCATCATCCGAACGCGCGCGCTGATATCAGGTGGCTCGACATTGGGCTCCGCTCGCGACC
This sequence comes from Planctomycetota bacterium, assembly GCA_046047595.1. Taxonomy (GTDB): domain Bacteria; phylum Planctomycetota; class Phycisphaerae; order Phycisphaerales; family SM1A02; genus QWPT01. The sequence continues at coordinate 838 of JBJOHQ010000334.1, forward strand.
AATCCGCCAGCGTGCGACCGCTCGGTACGTACTGCATCGCCATCCATCGACGACGCAACGCGCCCACGCGCATTTCGCCAACCTGATAAAGCCGTGCGATGGATGGGTGTTCGAGGCTCGCGAGCACTTCGGCTTCGCGGAGCAGTGCTTCTCCACTGGCGAATTCAGGAAAGAGCACCTTGAGCGCGACCTCACGCGATGGCAGCGACTGGACCGCGCGATACACCTCGCCCGTCGCGCCGTGTCCGAGGAACTCCGCGATTGTGAAGCCGCCGATGGTGCTACCCATGGGCAGGGACCGTGCGTCGCGCGCGTCGCCCTCAGAACTCGATGCGCCTTCGAAGGTGCTCGGACCAGCATGGTCCCGTTCCACATCTCGTTCACTCTGTTCGAGCGCACGATGACGATCGAACAACGCTTGGGCAGAAGCGCGAATGTTGGCAGAAAATGCCTGCGCGTCGGCCTCGCGTCCTTCGATGAACGCCGCGAAGCACAAATGGATCGCCGCGGTTTCCTCCGAATCGTTCGCGTGTTGTTCGCTGGAATCATGCATTCGAGTATGAGTTTACGAAATCACTGCCCGATCGAACCGACCGGTACGCTTGTGTAGAACCCTCGAGTGAGTTGGGCATGCGAGAATGGGCATGCTGTAGTTGGAATGCCGCGGTCATTTTCAGATTTGGTGCGATGTGACGAGCCAAAACCCCCTCGAACAACCTTCACCGGAAGATCGGCGCCGACTCGTCGAGGAACTCCTCGCGCAGCATGCGGCAGGTGGCGATGGCGCATCACAGGCATTGCAGGCGTTGTGGCGCGAAATCTACGCGGAGGTTCATCGACTCGCGCGCTCGATGCTGTCGCGCGAAGGTTCACGGAAGCCGATCGAAACGACCGTGCTTGTCCATGAGCTCTTTCTCAAGATGGGCGGCGCGACCTTTGAGAATCGTGCGCATCTCTTCGGCTCGCTCGTCCGCATGATGGGGCAAATCGTGACCGATGCGGCGCGACGTGCCGTGCGCGAGCGTCGTGCAGGAGAAGCGCTCGTGAGTGAGGGTCGAGGGCTCGCGCTCGATACGCCGGCGCTCGGCTTGCCCGCGGACGGAACCGGCGAAACAAGTGCGCGTGTGATTGAAGTACTCGAGCGGCTTGATCGTCTCGCGCCGCGCGCAGCGGCGGTTGCGTGGTTGCGCTTTGTCGGGGGATTGACGATCGAGCAAGTTGCGATCTGTTTGGACATCTCAGAGCGAACGGTGAAAACCGATTGGGCATTCGCGCGCGCGTGGATGCATCGAGAGCTTTCCGCGTCGGATGGGTCGGCCTCTGACGCAAAGAAACTGTGACTTTGCGGTTCGATTGGAGATCGGCATGAACATGCGAAAAGACAACTGTGTGCAAGCATCTGCTCGTGATGCCGTTTTGGGCGCGGCCCGGGTAGACGGCGTGCTTGACCGCGATCGCGTCCGTTGGAATGAGATCCAGAAACTCTTCGAGTTGTGTCGTGATCGTTCGCGCGACGAGTGGTACACGGTCCTGCGTGCCGAGTGCGCAGGGCGTGAGAGCATTGCATTTGAAGTGATGACGCTCCTTGTCGCGGCCGAGAACTTGCCGCCGATCGAGGACGGGACCGAGAGTTCGCGGTAAGTTCGCGGTGCGTTCTCCGTTTGTTTGCCCGCGAAACGTTGTTGAATCGCTTGTACAGACGCGGCTCATCGTCGCGCAGAGAAGAAGGAGCAGCAGATGCGTATCGAGTTGATCGTCGGAGTGGTTGCGTCGTCACTTGCATTCGCGGGCTTTGAATGTGCCGCATCCGCGACCTACGGTGGGTGTCCGAGGGTGCTGCACGTTCCACAAGATGCGCCTTCGATCGATGCCGCCGTCGAGCAGGCGTGCGCGGGAGTGCCGCTCGAAGTCGTCGTCGCGCCAGGCACGTGGACGATGGCGATTGACACGGATGATCCTGCGATCAGCATCACAATTCGCGGTGTCGACAAAAAGAACACATTCGTGACAAACGGGAAGCCAGGATCGCTTCTCAATGCGCGGTATGGCGCGACGGTGCTCTTGAAACACCTCACAGTGACCGAGGCTGTGGAGAGCGGCTCTACCGTGGAAGATATTGCGTGGGATCTGTACTTTGAAGACTGCATCGTGCGCGACTGTTCCGGCGCATTCGTTTATGACCGTCCATCGACGCGGCCCGCAGCAACCAAGTCACGCTTTGAATCCTGTGTTGGTTCGTCGTATGCCGTGCTCTATCTCGAAACGCAAGACGTGACGGAGTGTGAGTTCATCGATTGCGTGCGACCAGTCATCTCGTGGGGAGGATCGACGATCACAGATTCGTCGTTCGTGCGCTCGGCGGGTCACGCAGTGCAGTACCGCAGCACGATCGAGATACAACGTTGCCAATTCAGCGACACCAATGGGAACGCAGTACTTGGGATTGGAACTGCGCCACTTTCGGCGACCATGTTGGATTGTCAGTTCATCGGTGGTGCGCAAAGCGCAGTCGTTGATACGCACTTTGTTCCCGTGGATATCGAATTCGGTGGTAGCCTGAGTTTGACCAACTGCACGTTCATCGACAACGCATCGCTCGGTGTCGGTGGGGCGATGCACGTGGGCATCAATCGCTCGCTCGCGCTTCTCAATTGCGAGTTCATTGGGAACGCCGCTCTTGGTCGTGGTGGCGCGATTGCGCAGGAGTTCGGCGGTTACGAGCAGCGGCTCGAGGCTGAAGGCTGCACGTTCATCGGCAACACCGCGACGAACGACGCGGGCGGCGCGCTGTCCATCGTCGGCTGGGATGGCTTCATGCAGCTCGACGGCTGCGCGTTTCGCGAGAACAGCGCTCGCGTCGGCGGGGCGCTGCACGCCGATCGGAACACCTACATCGTCGAGGACTGCACGTT
>JBJOHQ010000335.1:0-6449 GCA_046047595.1 Planctomycetota bacterium
CAGCGGACCTCGACGTTCTTCGCGGCAGGATGGGTGTGGTCGTGGTTGTGCCCGTGGTTGTGCCCGTGCTCTTGCGCGTGACCGCCGCTCCCGGCGATCGAGAGCGAAAGCTTCGAATCCCCGCGATTTTCGGCGGTTTCCGCGGTTTCTGCACGTTCGGCCGCGCCCGCGACGTTGTGATCGCGGATCTCTTCGATCAACACCTCGACCTCGCGGCCGACCCACTCCGCGTGGACGCGCTCGCTGATTTCCGTTTGCAAATCGAGCAGGAGGTTGTTCCGCAACTTCTTCACGTCGTTCGGAATGTCGTCTTCAAAGCGCTGGATGGCGACGGTGCCGGGCCGCGGCGAGTACTTGAAGATGAAGTTGTTCTTGAACGGCACTGCTTTGAGGAGCGACACCGTTTCCGCGAAGTCCTCGTCGGTTTCGCCGGGGAAACCAACGATGATGTCGCCCGCGATCGTGCAGTCGGGCAGTTTCGTCCGCACGCGATCGATGAACTCGAGGTACTCCGCGCGGGTGTAGCCGCGGTTCATCGCCTTCAACATGCGATCGGAGCCAGACTGCGCGGGAACGTGGAGATACCGACAGATGCGCGGGCAGCGCGCCATCACGTCGAGGATGTCGTCGCCGAAGTCGCGGGGGTAACTCGTCACGAACCGCAGGCGGGCGAGCGCGGGGATCTCATCATGGATCCGCTCCAAGAGTCGCGCGAACGTCGTGGTTTTGCCGTCATCGGGGACTGGCTGGCGGAAGGCTGCAAGTCCAGGTCCCACCTGGGGTTGTTCACGTCCTTCGCCGTCGACCGCAAGCCCGTGGGTGTAGCGGTAGTGGTTGACGGTTTGGCCGAGGAGGGTGATCTCGATGACGCCCGCTTCGACTAGGCGGCGGCACTCGTCGACGATCGCGTCAGGCGGTCGGTGGACCTCGGCACCGCGCGTATTGGGTACGACGCAGTAGGTGCAGAACTTGTTGCAGCCGCGGGTGATGCGGACGTAGGCGGAGCGACGCTCGGCGCCAGGTTCTGAGGGCTCGAACGCGCGCGAGAGATCGAGGAGTTCGAGTTGGTCGTCGGCCGCGGCGAGCGTCGTCGATCGCCGCGACTTGTTGCCAGCGAGCGCGATGCGTTCCTCGCGAGCGGCACCCTCGGCGCGGCGCACGTTGTCGATGAGTGCGGGGAGGCGGTCGAGTTCGCCGGGACCGCAGAGGAGATCGACCTGCGGGAAGCGACGGAGCATGTCGGCGCCGTCGCGCTCGGCCATGCAGCCGAGGACGCCGAGGATGACGTGCTCGCCGGCCTTCTTCCGCAGGCCCACCAGCCCGAGACGCGAATATGCCTTGTTTTCAGCCTGTTCCCGCACCGAGCAGGTGTTGTAGAGAACGACGTCGGCCGTCTGGAAGTTCTCGGTGAATCGGTAGCCGAGGCTTCGGAGATGCCCGCGGACGAGCTCGCTGTCGAGTTCGTTCATCTGGCATCCGAAGGTTTCGAGGTAGACGGTGGGGCCGGCGGACATGAGATAGGCAGAGTAGGGGATCGAGCGCGTCGTGCGCGATGAGGAGGCTCGCAGCCTATGCGAGATACATCCGAGATACATGCGACCTACATCAAGGTGCGGCCCTTCTTGTGCGGCGAGCGCCGCGCGCCGCGCGTCGAACACCGGGCGCCGAACAAGGCGCCAAACACGGCGCGGAGTTTCGTCGCTCGTCGTTCGTCGTTGGATCGGTGAGCGGCGGAAGCGCGAGCTCCGCGCACTTCTCTACCCGCGGCGACGAAAATGCCGATAATCGACGCCATGCTTCGGATGTCGCATGGCTTGATCCTCTCCGTGCTCGCACTGCTTGTGATGGGCGTTGTGATGGTGAATTCCGCGGGCTTGAGTGTGCCGCCGGATCCCGCACTCGTCGAATCGGGGGCGATGAGCCTGAAGAGTTTCGAGCGCGCGGAACGTCTCTACGACGGCGGCATCACGGTCGACAAAGTTTTCTACGGACGATCCGCGATTCTCGCGGTCTTGGCGCTCGTGGGCATGTGGGCGGCGTCGCGCGTGGATCTTGAGAAGTGGTTCGCGCGTCAGGGCGCATGGTCGCCCGTGCCGTGGATTTTGGGCGCATCGATCGTGGGGCTTCTCCTCACGCACGTTCCGGGCATCGGTCGCGAAGTCAACGGCGCCTCGCGGTGGATTGGCCCCGCGTGGCTGGGATTCCAACCGAGCGAACTCGCGAAGTGGGGATTGCTCGGCGTTGCTGCGTGGTTTTGCGTCTATCACCGCGATCGACTCTCGTCGTTCAAGCGCGGCTTTGTGCCGGCGTTCTGCGTGCTTCTTCTCATCGTTGGCTTGATCGCGATGGAAGATCTCGGCACTGCGGCGCTGCTCTTCACAACATGCGTCGCGGTACTCCTCGTCGGCGGCATGAAGTGGTGGCACATCGGTTTGATCGTGCCTGTTGGTTTGCTTGGCGCCGCGGCCGCGATCATCACGAGTCCCTATCGCGTGAATCGACTGATCGCGTATCAGAATCCGTGGCAAGACCCAGAAGGCATCGGCTACCACATCATTCAATCGATGAGCGCGATTGCTGGTGGCGGACTTGCAGGTCACGGCCTTGGAAATGGGCTGCAGAAGTTCGGTTATCTCCCCGAAGACACGACCGACTTCATCTTCGCGATCATCTGCGAAGAACTCGGCATCGTGGGCGCGTTTGCAGTGGTGGCGTTGTTCGCGATGTTGCTTTGGTGCGGTCTTTCGATCGTGACACGCGGCGCGCATCGCGCCGAAGCCGATCGCATTGTTCCGCCGCTTTCGCGCCTGTTTGGGCTTGGAATCTTGCTGACGATCGGGCTGCAAGCGCTCATCAATTTGCTCGTCGTGACTGGACTCGCTCCGACGAAGGGCATCGCGCTGCCGTTCCTTTCGAGCGGTGGCTCGGGTTGGGTTGCGACCGGCATTTCTGTCGGGCTTCTTCTCTCGATTGATCGTTGCGCGCGCCGTCGCGAAGCGGAACTCGGGATTGACGCGGACGAAAGCGATGAGCGCGTCGGTGAAGGTGTCGTCGCCGCATGAACTCGGAAGCGAGTCGTACGAATGCGCCGACTGCGCGGCGCAGCATCGTGCTCGCGGGTGGCGGCACGGGCGGTCACATTTCGCCAGGTATCGCGATCGCCGAGGCGCTGCAAGAAATTGCGCCAGAGTTTGATCGCGTGTTTGCCTGTTCGACGCGTCCAGTCGATGCGCGCATGCTCGAACATGTCCACGCAGATTTCACGCCGATCGAAGCGGAAGGGCTTTCGCTGAAGCCTGCGAAGATTCTTCGATTTGCACAAGCGTTTCTCGCCGGGCGAGCAGCTGCGCGCGAACTTCTCGAGCGACGCAATGCCTCGGCGGTGATCGCCCTCGGCGGATACGTCACTGGTCCGGTTGTCGCTGCCGCGCGCAAACTCCGCATTCCGATTCTTCTCGTCAATCTCGATACGACACCTGGCAAAGCGAATCGATGGGTTGCGCGGCACGCGCGTTGCATTCTGACGGCGTGTCCCACGCCCACGCGACCCGACTTCGCCGAACGCATGGTGGGCATGCCCGTGCGACGCGCAGCGATCGCGGCACTTCCTGAGCGCGAGGCTCGCGAACGGCTCGGGCTTGAGCCTGGTCTGCACACGCTCCTTGTCACTGGTGCTTCTCAAGGTGCAGCGAGTTTGAATGATCTCTTGCGCTTCTTAGTTGAGAACGATCGCGCAGCATTTGGTGGTTGGCAGATCTTGCACCTCGTTGGAAACGCCGATCCTGCGCCGATTGAAACGGCGTATCGCGCTGCGAGTATTCGCGCACGGGTGATGCCGTTTCTCCACGACATGGGTCTCGCGTGGGGTGCGGCCGATCTCGCGCTTTCGCGGGCTGGTGCGAATTCCGTTGCAGAAGCGCTGTTGAACGCAGTTCCCACGGTGTATGCGCCGTATCCCTATCACGCGGATCTTCACCAGAAGTGGAATGCGCAGCCAGCGCACGATGATGGCGTTGCGATTCTCTGCGACGATCTCATCGATGCGACGAAGAATCGCGCAACGCTCGGCGCGGCGCTTGTTTCGCTCATGACCGATCACGCGCGGCGTGAAACGATGCGGGCGAAACTGCTCGCGCGGCCGCGTGAAAATGCGTCGCAGGAAATTGCACGCGTTGCCGTTTCGCTCGCAGGCGCGAAGTAGATGAGGTTGGGTGTTGCAGCGCGTGCGATGCCACGCGTGCGAAGCCGCGCGTGAAATGCCGCGCGTGCGTCGCTCATCGAATCACGCGCGCGTCACGCACGTCGCTTGTATCCCATCGTGCACTTCATCGTGCACTTCATCGTGCACTTCATCGTGCACTTTATGAGGCGCCGACCAGTTCGCGATCGACTTCCGTGGCGAGCTCCTTCATGAGCGCACTCGAAAGTTCGAAGCGAAGGCCTGCGGTCTTGAACAACTCAGGGAGAGGGCGCGAGCCGCCGAGCGCGAGGCCGCGTCGATAATTCTCGAGCGCCTTCGCTGCGTCGCGTCGCGCGTTCATCCACATCTGAATTGCGCCCGTTTCAGCGATGCCGTACTCGATGTAGTAGAACGGCATGCCGAAGAGATGCAGTTGTCGCTGCCACTGCGCGTCGCGCGCCTCTTCGCAACCTTCCCACGACACATCGTTTCCGAAGCGCTTCATCAACGCGCGCCAAGTTTCGGTGCGTTGCGCGCGGGTGTGGCCCGGATTCGTGTAGATCCAATGTTGGAACGCATCGATCGTGGCGATCCACGTCATGATCGTGGGGAACTTCTCGAGGCGTTCGCGCAGCGCGCGGCGGCATTCGTCTTCGGAGTAGAACTCGCCGTGGTAGGGAAGCGTAAGAAGTTCCATCGACATCGACGCGACTTCCGCGAATTCTGTCGGGGAATTGCGGTATTCGACGAGCGGATCTTCTTTCGAGAGGATCGAGTGAAACGCGTGGCCCGCTTCGTGCACCATCGTGACGAGATCGCGATGCATGCCGGCAGCGTTCATGAAGATGAACGGTTGGCGCGAGTGTTGACGCTGATACTGGTAGCCGCCTGGAGCTTTGCCTGGACGTGATTCGAGATCCAAGCAATCGCCTTGGCGCATCGTGTCGAACATCTCGCCGAGTCCGCTGCCCATCGCGTGGAACATGCGTGAGCAACCGTCGATCAACTGCTGCGCGTTTTCAAAGGGACGCAGCGGCTTGCGGCCCTTGACGTCGACCGCGAGATCCCACGGGCGCAAGGGATTTGCCGCGATTTCGCGCGCGCGCTCGGCGTCGAGGCGTCGTTGAATGGGCACGAGATGCGCTTCGATTGCGGTGTGCATCGACATGCAATCGTTCGGCGTGTAGTCGAAGCGCTTGAAGCGGCGATGTTGGAAATCGCGGAAGTTGTCAAAGCCCGCGTTGCGTGCGATTTGGTGACGCAGCGCGAGCATCTTGTCGTAGATCTCGTCGATCGCATCACGATCGGCAAGTCGACGCGCCGCGATCGCTTTCCATGCACGCTCGCGAAGGTTGCGATCGGTTTCTTCGAGGAATCGCGCCATTTGCGGCATCGTGCGTGTCGCGCCGTCAAACTCAACCGTCATGCGCCCGATGGTTTGGTTGTACTTTTGATCGAGCTCAGCGAGCTCTGTCTCGAGCGGGATGTTCGCCTCGCGGAACAACTCAATGTCGACGCGCATGCCGCGCAGCAACACTTCGTAGCGCGCCTTTGGCAGCGCGTCGGCGTGGGCGTTCGTGGCGATCTTCTTATCGAGTTCGCTCGCGATCGGCTTCAACTTTGGCTCAACGTCGCGCACGAATCCGAGGAACGCAGCTTCAGCGTTCTTGTCTTCCGTGTTGCGTGTCGTTGCGATGTAGAGATTCGCCTGCTTCTCGGCGACCAATGCGTCGAGATCGCTCCGATCGAGGATCAACTGCTCAAGTTCGTCGGCGCTCGTGATTGCGCGACTGAGGAGTTCGCGGTAGTGCGGTTCAATCGCCTCAAAGCGGGAGGCGTCGAGGTTGGCCGGGGCGTATGCGCGAGGAGTTGCCATAGGGCGTGAAAGATACCGCGAGGGGCGCGTGTGGGCGTTTGCGGGCGCGTGTCGGCGCTATTCTCATCGGATGCCGTCCGTCGTCCATGCTTTCGCGCCAGCCAAAGTGAACCTCGCGCTCTCCGTCGGTTCGCCGGATGCGTCAGGCATGCATCCGATTTCTTCGCTGATGGCGACGTGTGCCTTCGGTGACGATCTCGAAGTCAAGCGCTTGCTCCCCGATCGATTCTCGCGTTATTCGATCGATTGGCATCCCGACGCACGCCGACGGACCGATATCGATTGGCCGATCCTCAAAGATCTCGCGGTACGTGCGCACTTGTTGTTGGAGTCGCGTTTGGATCGCAAGTTTCCGATCCAACTGCGGCTCGAGAAGCGCATTCCCGTCGGTGG
>JBJOHQ010000336.1:0-2659 GCA_046047595.1 Planctomycetota bacterium
TGCTCCGCGTCGTTCTTCCATCGCGCACCTTTGTGGACCGCGTGCGAAAATTTGCCGCCGAAATAGACGAGGTTCGATTCGCCGTGCACCACCACCGACGCGAGGCACGGCTGCACGAGGAGGTCGCGCTCTGCGTGTTCGAGATGATGTAACTCGACCGATCGAAAGTCGCCGCGCGCGACACGAATCGTCGCGAAACTCCCTGCAGAAACCGCAGGCTTCACCACGAGTTCACCAAACTGCGCGAAGTGCGTGGACCAATCAATCGTTTCGCCGGCGCGATGAAGCACGGTTGGAACGACCGCGATTCCTGCCCGCGCAAACTCGACGAGATACGACTTGTGCAAGTTCCAACGAAGGACCGCTGGGCCGTTGATCAAACGCGTTGCCGCGGAAACGCGATCAATCCACGCCCGAAACTCCTCGAGATGCGCGAGGTAGTTCCAAGTCGAGCGCACGATCGCCGCGTCGTAGGTATGCCACGCGATCGCCGCGTCTTCCCACGCGACGATTTCCGCAGTGACACCGCGCGATGCGAACGCGCCGACGAGGATCTCAAGATCCCAATCGGGGCGCGGAAGTTCACGACATGTCACAAGCGCAACGCGCACGAAGAAACCCGCTCGGACACGGCGTTAGGAACCGACCGCCGCGTGGTACGCGGAAACGGCCGACTCGAGCGCGCTTCGCTCGGCTGTAGGAATCTGCGCAAGGAGGCCGAGCTTCTTCCACGTGTTGAGCTTCGACTCGGCGTCGATGCCTGCGTACATCGTGGTCGAATCGATGATGCGCTTGCCGAGGATTTCCTCGAGTTGCGCTTGCGAGTACGTCGGCCGCACATGCGCCGTCGACTTCGTGCCGTACTGCTGCAAATTCGAGGCGAAAATGCCTGCCGCACTCACAGGAAGGAAGTCTTCGTAGCGCTGACCTTCATACTCAACGAAGCCGAGTTCGACGAGTTTCATGAGGTCGGTCGGCAACGCGCGGCCAGCGTTCGCAGCAGCAATGCCCGCGGTCGTTGGTGCGTATCGCGCGTAGACGTAACCCTGCCCGATCAAACCAGGCAGCGTCTTTGCGAATGGCGCAAATGGCGCGCGATATGCCGCCTCGTACGCGGCCATGTCGCGCTTCGGAAGAGTTGGATCTTTCTCACGGCCTGCGTCGGCTTCCGCGAGGCATGTGTCGTAAAGCGCACGACCTGTTGGCGTACACGCGTAGAAACGCTCTTCGATTTCGCCGAATCGCGCGGTGTGCGTCGTCTCGGCGACGGTGCCATCCTCTTCCGTAAAGCGCACGGCCTCAGTGAGTGCCTTGTACGCATCTTGGCGAAGGAGTACCGGCGTATCTTCGCTTGGGCCTTCGGTGAAATCCTTGAATCCCGCGTGCTTCAATTTCGAGAGCGCGTATTCCGGCTTCGCGAATTCCGCTGTGAGTTGCGCGGCGAGCGTCTTCAGCATCGCGGTCATCTCCGCGGGCGCAATCGAGGCGCGACCCCACTTCGCGATTTCATCGAGCGGAATGTGCTTGAAGTGCAACTTCATCGAATCGCGATAGGTGTCCGCCGCAGCTTCCGCTGCGATGCGGCCGAGCACGGTTTCTGCACGCGCTGCAAACCATGCTGCGTCTTGCTCGCCAAGGCAGTGCTTCATCGCCGCGGTGTAGAGGTCGATCGAGAACGTGTTCGGCGTCAAGTGATTGAGGTGGTGCGACTGGAAGCACGAAATGTCGGCGGCGATCTTGAAGCCCGAGGCTGAAAGATCCTTGTAAAGTTGATGCCCGCGTGCAGCGCCCGTCCACTTGAAGATGCGCTCCGTGCACTCGCGAATGAGATCATCCGCATCGGCTGCGGCGAGTCCGCCTTGGCGCTCACTCTTCTCAATCAACTCCTTCGCGCGCGCTGAGAAAACCGTGCGCTTCGCGAGCGCCTCTTCGATGCGCACGCGCGTTTCGGGGTCGAAGTAGTCGGTCATCAAGAGCGACGTAAAGACGCGGTGTTCAGGCCGCAAGATCGAGCGGAACGCTGTTGCGATGATCGGCTGACTTTTCGAGCCGACGCACGTCATGTCGTAGAAGTTGTGCGGCTCCATCGCGAAACACGCGAAGAGACGACCAATCCAGCGGTATTCGTCGGGACGTCCGATGCGGATCGCTCCGTGGCGCTCGCCAGACGTGCGCTCGAGGTCTTCATCGCTCATCGTGAAGCCTGGATAGAGCTTCGAGAGCAACGTGCAAATCGCGCGATTCGTCGCGTGATTCACAAGAAGCGACTTGTCGTAGAGCGGCACTTCCTTCGCGAACATCGCGGAGAGTGCTGCGAAGAGGCGGTTCTGCAGGGCGACCTTGTCGACGAGTGTGGTGCCGGTGGCGAAAGTAGTCATGGCGCTTCCTGAAGTTCAACTCATCGGGGCGAAGACGCGACCCGTGTAAGAGGTCCCAGCGCGTCGACACCGCGAGAGCAGTGATATCGGCAAGAGTAGCCAAATCTCCGCGGAAGGAATGCTATTACGGATACTTTTGTCCGCGATTTGAGAGCCATGCGTGGCGACGGCGCACGTCCGAAAAATGCGGCGGGCGGCGAGGAACCGATCGATCGGCCCCCGCCGCCCAGCCTGTGCAGAGGGCATTTTGCCCCCTGCCGCGCTCCGAGGGGGAGCGCTGC
>JBJOHQ010000337.1:0-3079 GCA_046047595.1 Planctomycetota bacterium
CGTGGGGATCTTTCGCTCCCGCCTCGGTCGAGTGGCAAAACAGACGGTGAAACGAAGACGACCGACGAAAAGCCCAGCGACACGACGTCCACCGAGAAAGCGACGACCGCGCCATGACGCATGTTGCATCCAACTTCGATCTCGCGTCGCTCGCAGGCGCGCGCGTCACGGTGATGGGACTTGGCCAGTTTGGTGGTGGCGTTGGTGTCACGCGCTATCTCGTCGCGCGCGGCGCGCAGGTCACGCTGACGGATCGCGAACCTGCGGAGAAACTGGCGAAGCCGCTCGGTGAACTCGTATCGGAGATCGCGTCAGGTGCCGTGCGTTGCGTGCTTGGCGAACATCGCGTCGAGGATTTCACGAGTGCGGATCTCGTCATCGCGAATCCCGCGGTGCCCAAGCCGTGGGAAAATGGGCTTCTCGCGGCCGCGCGGCATGCGGGTGTGCCGATTGAGACGGAGATCGGACTCACCGTGTCGGAACTCACAGCGCGCGGCGTACACAACATCGTGGGTGTCACGGGGAGTGCTGGCAAGAGCACGACGAGCGCGATGCTTGGGGCGGCACTTGATGGGGCTGCTCTTGAAGGGGCCACACTTGATGGAACTGCGAGCGAAAACTCGGCATGCGAGGGTTCATCACAGACCGCCGCGCGCCGCGCGCACTTTGGCGGCAACATCGGCGGCTCGCTTCTGGGCGCGCTCGAACGGATCGCGCGCAATGATTTCGTGGTCCTTGAACTCTCGAGTGCCATGCTTTGGTGGCTTGGCGAAACGCGTCAATGGTCGCCACGAGTCGCCGTCTTCACGAATCTGCTCGAAAACCACATCGACTGGCACGGTTCGTTTGCGCATTACGCACACGCGAAGTCGCGGCTTCGAGCGTTCGCGCCGAGCGATGCGCGGTTCATCACGGCATTTGCTGGGACCGCGGCGGCTGCGCGCGCGATTGAACTCGGTGCGGAGCCGTGGTGGGAGAATCCGTCGAAGGACCCGTGCCCATTGCCTGCGATTGAAGCGATGAAGCCGGCGATTCCTGGCGCCCACAATCGCGCCAACGCGCATCTCGCCCTTCGCGGAGCACTCGCCGCGTACGCAGCGGCAGGTCTTGATGCCGTCGCTCACCTTCCGACGTTGCGCGCGCGCATCGAAGCGTTCCCAGGATTGAAGCATCGACTTTGCTTCGTGTGCGAGCAGCATGGTGTGCGCTACTTCGACGATTCAAAGTCGACCACGGTCGAAGCCGCGTTGCTTGCGGTCGGCAGTTTCGATGACGTTTCGCGTATTCACTTGATCGCTGGCGGCTACGACAAAGGCGCGGATCTCGCGCCGATTCGCGCGCTCGGCGATCAGCTCGCAGGGCTCTATGCGATCGGGCAGACCGCGCCGAATCTTCTCGGTGGCGCTCGGGCGATCAACTGCGGAACGCTCGATCACGCGATGCAGTCGGCGCGTGCGCGTGCGCAACCTGGCGATGTTGTCTTGCTCTCACCAGCGTGCGCGAGTTGGGGGCAGTTCACGAATTACGAGGAGCGCGGCGAGATGTTTGCGCGATTGGCGCGTGAAGCGTCGGGGCGTGAGGCGTTGGGGTGTGAGGCGTTGGTGAGTGAAGCGAGGGTGAGTGAGGTGGGGACGGTCGCTGATTCGACATCGTCGCCCGCGCCGCACGCTGCAGTTTGATTTCGCAGGCCCGCAGAAGGTCGCCGCAAGAACGACGCTGCAAGAACGACGCTGCAAGATTGATGCCGCAAGAACGACGCCCGTCGCCTCACTCCGACGGAGCGAGGAAACGGGCGTCTGCGACTTCCTTGTTTGCGTTCGTACTGCGGCGCGATTGGCCACGCGTGCTTTCACGCGAGACTTCACGCGTGCTCTTACCCGCGGCGATCAGTTGTACCACTTGACTGGCGGCGGGAGCGGGCCACCTGCGGGCGTCCACCACGCCGGATTGTTGCGCTCAGCGTTGATGCGATTCTCAAACTCTGGTGGTTCTTCGCTGTACTCCGGCGTCGGGCGAATGTCGTACGCGATACGCCGCGCGGACGCAGGTGGGCAGGTCAACTGGTTTGTCAGGCGACCAGTCATGGTGCCGGCATCCCAAACCGACCACACCAAGCGGTCGGGACGCAGCACGGGGTCGTCACCCTTTCCTTCGAGGAAGTTCATCGTCAGCTGCTTGCCAACGGGAATCTCCATCTTGAAGAAGGGCTCCGCCGTTCGCGTGTCAAAGACGGTGATCGTCACCGGCTGCGATTCGGTCGAGATGTACGTGTAACCGCCGCCGCTGCGGGGGTAGTAGCCGCCCGCGGGGGTGTAACACCCAGCGAGTGCGAAAGACGCTGCAAGCGCGAGTGCAGCAAGGGTGACAGTGGTCGAAGTCGTGCGTTGCATGTGGTTCTTCTCCGCCCGGACGCAAGCCGGGGGTGGTGGGATATCGGCCGGAACCGCCCCCCTGCTTCGGGAATTCGGTTGGACGAGTGAGGCGATTTCGCGAGAATGCTCCCCACGCCCTCTTGATTGACCTCTTGACGCCCCTGCCGCCACCTATGCACTCGAGCACCCTCCCCGACCTTCGCATCGGCCACGGCTACGACCTTCATCGTTTGGAGGCCGCGCCGCCTGCGGGAAATGGGCGCCCTTTCGTCCTCGCTGGCGTGCGATTCGATCATCCGGTTGGTCCAGTGGGTCACTCGGATGGGGATGCGGTTTACCACGCGGTTGTTGATGCGCTCCTCGGTGCGCTTGGGCTCCCAGATATCGGACAGGCCTTCCCCGACACCGATCCGACCTGGGACGGACAGGACTCTGCGTATTTCATGGAACGGGCGCGCGAGGCCGTGGCCGCGCGGGGCTACGCGGTCGTCAATCTCGACGTCACCGTCATCTGCGAGCGGCCCAAACTTTCGCCCGCGAAAGCCGACATGATTGCGAATATCGCCCGCGTTCTTGGGGTTTCGAGGGATCGCGTCAACCTCAAGGGGAAGACGCACGAGAAGGTGGACGCCGTCGGCGAAGGACGCGCCGTCGAGGTGCATGTCGTTGCGCTTCTCGCACGCATGACGGCTTGAGCGCGGACGCGC
>JBJOHQ010000338.1:0-4449 GCA_046047595.1 Planctomycetota bacterium
TCGCTTCCGATCATCAAGGAAGCGTTCCCCGGCGTGAAGTTCATGGCCGCCGAGTTCCGCGGTCTCACCACGCTGATCTGCCCGCCAGAGCGCATGCACGACGTGCTGCGTCAACTCCGCGATGATCCGCGGCTCGACTACAACTTCCTGACGGACGTCGTCGGCATCGACTACCTGAAGTACCCCGTCAAGCAGCCAGGGCGCTTTGCGGTTGTCTACCTCATTCAGTCGTACAAGTACGAGCGCCGTCTCGCGGTGAAGTGCTTCCTCGATCCAACGCTCGACACGAGCGGCATCGCAGAAGATCCCGCGCTTGAAATCGAAAGCGCGTGCGACCTTTGGCCGGGCGCCGAGTGGACCGAGCGCGAGGTCTACGACATGTACGGCATCCGCTTCCGCGGACACCCAGACCTTCGCCGCATTCTCATGTGGAAGGACTTCCCCGCGTTCCCGCTCCGCAAGGATTACCCGATCACGGGCCGCGGCGAACGCGAGACCTACACGCCGCTCACGCGCGAATCGCGCTGAGTTCCGCAAACGAACTGCACATCTCGACCCCCGCGCATGGACTTGCGCGGGGGCGTTTTCATAGAACACTCGACGCAGCTACACGCACCACGAAGCACCACGAAGCACCACGAAGCACCACGAGGCAACAAGAGGCAGCCGACTCAAGCCTCGCGCGAGCACGCCATGCCAGAAACGAAACGACACTTGCAGTTGAAAGACATCGCGCTCGCATGGCTGCGTGCGATCGGTTGTCGCGCGGTCGCATCGGAAGTGTCGTGCCCCTTCAACCGCTACCGCTTTGATGCGCTCGGTTGGCTCGATCATGCGGATGATCCGCGCGCCGTTGACGTGCTTGGCAAGCCCGCGGCGGAAGCTCGTGCGCCACGCGTGATCGCGATCGAATGCAAGCAGTCGCGCGCGGATTTCGCGTCGGATGACAAAGACCCGAAGGAACTCGTGCGCCGCAAGGAGTATCTCATCGAGCGTCGGCGCGTGATCGAAGAGTTGCGCATCAAAGTGCGCGAGCCGCATCTTCGCCACGCAGGGTCAACGCTCTTCGAGTCGCTCGACACGTGGGAGTTCGGCGCGAGCCGCATCGCCGCGTACCGTGCGGTCGTGACTGAACTCGCGTCAATTGATGAACGCCTCGGGATCGATACGAAATTCGCGATGCTTGCGCGCTGGCGCGTGGCCGACCACCTCCTCGTCATGGCGCCGCACGGGCTCCTGCGGCCGCGCGAAGTGCCCGCAGGCTGGGGTCTCGTGGAAGTCGATCCCAAGGCACTTCGCAAAGGCTGGGAACCTGTCGTCGGCGAACCGATCCCCTGCTCGTTGCGCGTCGCTCCCGCGGCACTCGGCGCGCCCGAGAAACGCCGCGTGCGGCTTCTCCGAAACCTCGCCGTCGCGGCAAGCCGCGGTGTTGGATACGGGATCACGCCGCCGAAGCCACGCGAGAACCTGACGCCGCAGGAGGGCACCACGCCGCACGAAGACGCCTCGCCGCGCGAAGACGCCTCGCCGCGCGAGGGCGATGCCACACTCTTTCCGCCGGCCTGAAGTTCCTCAACACGCGGTGATGAAGGCGACCTACACGCATCCCTTACGGGGTTCGTGCAACTCGGAAACCGATATTGGAGCCGTCGTACTCGGCGAAGAAGAGTTGCCGCGCCGAACTCCGCGCCGGGAAACCATCAAGAGGTTCGAAGTTCGTGTGCGCTCCACCGCGAAGTAGTCGAATCCCCTTGGTGCCTTGCGATGGGCCTGTCGGGTTCGTTTGTGGAGCGGAGGGATAGTTGCCCCACCAGTCCTTGACCCACTCGAACACGTTGCCGAGCATGTCGTGCAAACCAAAAGCGTTCGCAGCCTTCGTCCCCACCACTTGGGGCGTTCCCGTGCTGCCTGGCCCCCACGCGATCAACGAGAGCTGCGCATCGTTGGATGTGCCGTTCGGGAATCCGGGGCCGCTGTGGAACGCGGTCGTCGTGCCCGCGCGGCACGCAAACTCCCACTCCGCCTCGGTCAGGAGGCGCAGCCCGGTGGAAGTTAGGAATGGCTGAATCGCGAAGTAGTTGAGGCTTTCGACGGGCCGATTCGGCTCATTCGAAAATCCATTCGCAGGCTGGTAGTACGAAGGGTTCGACCCCATCCGCGCCTGCCATTGCCCTTGCGTGACTTCAAATCGCCCCACGTACGTGGTGTTCGTCAGCGTGACCTCGTGAACGGGCGACTCGTTGGTTGTACACCCCCACGCGTTCGATGGTGAGCATCCCATCATGAAGGTTCCCGGTGGAACGACGAGCATCTCGACGCCGGAAGAGTTGTCCCTGATGCGCCACGGGAAACCAGTCGCCGCAAGCTTCGTTCGCAGCGCCTCATCGGTGATGACGGCCGGATCGGGACTTTGCTCAAGCACCGTGAACCATGTTGGGTTCGCATAACGGAACGCGTTCGACAGAGTTGCAGTGCCGCCCGGAGTCGTCACAGCGACGTTCTTCACACCCACAGTCCCTGGTGGCGTCGTGACTTTGATCGTCTGGGCGTCGATCACGATCAGGTCGGTCGCAGGAACGCCACCGATCGAAACCGAGGTCGTTTGGGCGAGGAGTTGACCTGTGATGGTGAGCGTGGTGCCACCGCCGACTGGCCCATTGGCGGGCATCGCAAGTTGAAGGGATGGCGCACAGAATCCCCAGCGGATGATGAGCGTCGCGAGATCAACACTGCCAACTGATCCGTCGCCGTTCAGATCCGCGAGGCACGCAGAGCCTCCACACGGCCCCCACGCGCCAAGCAACGTCGTCAGATCTCGCGGGCCAACCTCTCCATCGCGATCAATGTCTCCCGAACAAGTGGCCGATTGGGCATTTGCGACTTCGACGAAAGAACTGGCAAACGGCAAGAGCGGCGCCGCGAACAAACCAATGGCGCGCGCGAGGAGCCGAAAGTTGGTGCGCTGTCTCATGCAAGATCTCCCTGATCGCACGAATGGGCCAAAACGGACTTTGAAGATACTTTGCGCCATCGGGCGAGCAAGCGTTCGCTCGCAAAAAGGGATGGGTCATGCACCGCCGCCGTTTGAGAGACGCCGTTTCGGTGGCGCGACAGGGCGGCTCGACCGATACTATCTCCGCGCCCTTGAGCCCCGGTAGCTCAGTTGGATAGAGCACGCGCCTTCTAAGCGCGTGGTCGGCGGTTCGAATCCGCCCCGGGGTGTTTCTCTCCGTGCATGAGGCGAGCACGGTGCACGACGATCGCGATTACCGCGCGCGCCGACGACGTGCGCCGACGCCTGCGAGCGCTCCAAGCGCAAGTACAGCCGGTGCGGGAACAACATTCGCCTCGAATGTCATGGGACGGTTGAACTGATCATCAAACCGCAACAGGCCGCCTGTGGTTTGGATGCCGCCGTACCACTGAATCAACGAACCAGTGCCGCTTGCAGGCCCAAACGACGTGAGCATGTCCCAGCCAGGAACTTGACCAATCGGGCCGAACGCGAGGTCACGCCCAAATTGGCCACCGAGGGCGAACGCAGCCGCAGCGTTGAATTGGACCGAACGCGTGCGAGTCGCCACCAAGAAGTCAAATGAGCCGACACCATCGATGGTGATCGACGCGGGCGCGCTGTGTTCAATCCAATACGTCGTCGCGTCGAACACTTGACGATTGTCGGTATCACCGATGGCGGTGATGGTGTAACTCGTGTTGAAGTTCGCTCCGGCGAAGGACCCAGTTCCCGAGCCCGTCCAAGTGAATGTCACGAGAGCCGCATCGGCGGTCGAGAGGAAAGCGCTTGGAACGATCACAAGAATCGACGCAACAGTGGGAAGCGATAGGCGCGACATGATGGAAGTTCCTTCAGGAAGCAGAGGGAGGAAACGGGGTGAGAGACCGATTGGGGAGTGAGCCGAGAGGGAGAACCGAAAGAGAGAACTGAGGCGGTACACGAACGAAGCGCCTTGACCGAAAATCGATCGAGACGAAAGCGCCCCACCTTGACCACTCAAACCTTGACACTCAAACCTTGACACCCAAACCTTGCCACCCAAACAGTGACAAGCCTCGCGAAACATCAGCGCGAAAGACCGACGAGAGTTCAACGAGAGCTCAGCGAGAGATCACGCGAACAGCGAGAGAAATAGGCAGAGGGACAGAAAGGGAAAGCGCGAGAGAACTCGCGACGGGACTCGCGACGGGACTCGCGACGGGAGGGAAACGAGCACGGACCAAGTGCTCGAAGCGGACGCACACAGGAACCGGGCGGCTGGACGACCGCACGGCTTGCAACTGTCAATGTGTATCGAGAACTCGTGAAGGCAAGCGTTTTGGGGAAATAACACGCTTTCTTGACCCAAATTCACAGTGGACGCCCTGCTCTACTCTTCCCGTCGGTCGCGCTGGTCAACTTTCCCCTCCACCCCGCTCTCCAACAACACTCTG
>JBJOHQ010000339.1:0-4268 GCA_046047595.1 Planctomycetota bacterium
CGCACCGCACGGAATCCGCCGCGACCACGGAACGACACAAACGCTTCACCAGTTGATGCCGTGTTTCCCGCGAGATTTCCAGCGATCGCGCGCATCGACGTGGTTGCTTTCACAAGCGGAACTTCGTCAATCGCAACATCGAGATACGGTCCACCATCGAACGGATCGACATGGCCGTGATACTTGAAGCCTTGCTTTTCAAGCATGCGCTTCGCAGGCTCGGTTTCCTCGCCAACCTTTCCGATCAATGCGCGCGCTTCAGGTGGAAGCAGCGACGCATAGATTTCGCCCTTCGGCCAGAGCGAGAGCAAGAACTCTTTCGAACGCGAACTGAAGAGATCAGCCTCTTTGTACGAGAGATTGATGAATCGTCGCCCGAGGTATTCCCAAAGCAACGTGCCCGAATCGGGTGTCAATGGCCCCATCATTTCCGCGAGGATGCGCTCAGCGAACATCTCGCGATGAAGCCCGATGAAGTGGAAGCGAATCAGCGAGAGCAGTGATCCGAGTCGCTCTGGTCGACCGCGGAATCCTGGCGCGAGAATCAAGCCGCCCACTTCGCTCGGACCGCTTGTATCGGTGCCGAGTTCGAGGGTCACGTGGGTCTGCCCGAGTTGCAAATCTTCGCTGTAAAACGAGCGCTTTCCCGACTTCAGATAGATGTGCGGCCGACCGTCCCACGAGACACAACAGAGAATCGTGCACGTACCGACGACTTCGCGCGACTCGCCATCTTCAAGGACAAACATGAACTCGCGTTCGCGGATGTCGTCGACATCACCGGCAAAACTGCGGCGGCTACGTCCAACCTTCGCAGCAAGCAGATCTTTGTCCGCAGGAAGATTGATGAAATGGACCATCTTCGCGAGTTTGAGAAGCGTCGGAAGATCGTCGAGGATGGCGGGTCGAATGACAAACATGCGTTTTCCAGCGGTTTTTAGGCCGTGCGCGCGAACGACTTTTCCATGATTTCGAAGACAGGCCCGAAGTGCTCCGGCTTCATCACGCCAACCGGCGGGAGGAATCGCAAGTGATACGGTCCGTGTCCGCAACTGAATGCGATGACACCATCTTCAAAGAGATTGTTGAGGAGTTTGCCAATCTTCTCTTTGTTTCCGCCGAAAGGCGTTAACCGCATCATGCCGCCGTGACCCGCGACGACGGTTTTCGAAGTGCGACCGAGTGAGTTTGTCACCGGCGGGAACCACGCAGGATGCTTCGCGACAAACGCATCCGCGTGCTCCTTGTACGCGGCGAAGAGTTTCGAAATGCGACCGTCGGCGCCGTAGTAACCGCCGCTCTTCAATCGCCGCAACACCGAGAGACCAGTGGCGAACGCGCTTGTTGACGCAGCGAAAGTTCCCGAGAGAAGACCTGCTTTCGGGTTGAAATCGGCGGTGTACAAACACGCGCAAGCCTGCGTGATTTTGCCGACCGTCACAACGTCGATGTATTCACCGAGATTGAGTCGTTCGAAACAGAACATGCTTTCCGTGCGGCCGAATGTCTGCACTTCGTCGTCCCAAATCGGGATGCCGGCCTTGCGCGCGGCTTCGAAGAGCGCGACGAAGAACTCGCGCGGCGCCGTGTTGAAACCACCTTCGCCTTGCACGAGTTCCGCGATCAAACAGCAGTGTTCGCCTGGATAACGATGAATGAGTTGCTCGAGATGCCACAGCGTCATATCGATCGAACGCTGTCCCATCTCAGGGTCGTAGAACGGTAAATAGTCGACGAGAATGTTGAGCGCGATACCTTGTCGATACGCCGCGGTATCGCCGATTTGCGACATCGTGGTCGAGCGACCCATGAAGCAATCGGCGAACGCGATGATGCGTGGCGCACCGCCCGTCTTCTGTTGGCAAACCTTCAGTGCGGCTTCATTCGCCATGCAACCAGAGTTCGTGATGAAGCAGTGCTTGAGGCGCGACGTGCGCGCGGCTTCATTCGCGAGAAACTCACCAAACTCAATCGCGTCTGCGTTGTATTGCAAGTTTCCTTGCATCACGAGATCCGAGATCGATCCGCGAATCGAAGCCTCAATCAGTTCTGGATCGCCGTGACCAAACATGTGCACGCCGATTCCGTTGATGAGGTCCCACTTCACACTGCCGTCGACGAGTTCAACGAGCGGACCATTGCCAACGCCCGACCCGAGATACGGATAAAGCGGACCGCGGCCGCGCACTTCTGTCGCGCGCTTGAGCCACGAATCGAGTGACTCTTTCAACTCCGCGCGCGGCGGCCGGGCACCTGTGAGTTCGCGCTGTGCACGCTCGACCTCAGTGCGGATCGATTTGATCGCCGCATCCACCGCAGAATTCGCGTGCAGAGATGCTCCGATGGTTTGTGTCGGCGAAACAGCTGAGGTGATCGTGGTCATGAACTTCCTTCAAGCGGTCACAAGCCGCGTGCGAGTGCGAGCGACAAATGCGGCCCCCTCTTTTCGTCCGTTCACCGAGGGGGTCTGCAGCGTAGGTTGAGAAGTGTCGGCGAGTTACGGGACGCGTGCCTGTCGTGCGAGCAGAATCGCGAGGGTCGCCGCGCGCGGAACAAGCGAATCGAGGTCGATGTATTCGTCGGTCCGGTGGAGGTTTCCGCCAACTGGCCCCATCGTGTCGATCGTGGGTAACCCCTCGGCCTGCATGAGATTTCCGTCGGAAACGCCGCCCGACTTTCCGAAACCGACCGACTGGCCGAGTTCGGCACCGATCGCGCGGACTTCCTCGGCGAGGGCGCGAACAGACTCGGTCTCTGGCTTCGCGGGACGATTGGATTCGTACTCGACGCGCGTCCGCGGAAGCGCGGCGTCACTCGCCGTCGCCAACGCGAAGAGCCCCTGCTTCACGAGTTCTTCCCGCGCAGCATCACGGAACCGCGCGTTGCCCCACGCGCGCGCGCGGTCAGCCACGATGTTTGTCGCCTTCGCGCCTTCAAGCGGGCCGATGTTGACGACCGTTCCTGCGTCGAGATCGACGAGTTTCGCTGCGTCGAGAATCTTCGTCGCAAGCGCATTCACCGCGGAGACTCCCTGCGCAAAGTCACGTCCCGCGTGCGCGGCGCGCCCTTCGCATTCGATGCGGAAAGTCGCGCTTCCGAGCCGCTCGAGGACGAGCGAACCATCGGGAAGCGCGGGCTCCATCGCAAGACCAAGCCCACCCGCCGCAGCGCACGCGCGCGCCTCCGCGCGAATCGCTCGCTGGCTGTGCAAACTGCCAGTCTCTTCGTCCGAATTGAGAAGCACGGTCCACGCTGGCTTCACACCGATTTCGGCGAGCACCTCGAGTGTGTGGATGAGGACAACAAGCCCGCCCTTCATGTCGATCGCGCCGGGCCCCTCCGCGCGCGACGCCGAAAGATGCGTCAGTTCCTTGAACGAACCGAACGGATCATGCACGGTGTCAAGATGGCCCGTGAGGAGTACGGCGCGCCCCACACCTTCACGCGCGACGGCGCGCAGCGCGACAGGCGGCGGTGCATCGCCACGCTGACCAGGCTGAACGATCCACGCGGGCTTTGGGTCACCGGCGATTTCTGACATTCCTGCGCCGAGCGCTTCGAGCCGCGCTCGAATGATCGCACGAAAACGCGCGAGCCCCTCTTCGTATCCAGAACATGTCGGAATCGCGACCCACTCCGCGAGGTCGCGCTCCATCGCGTTTCTTCGCGAGGCCAGTCCATCGACGAGCCGCTGTTCGACTGCATCAAACATGTGCGACTCCATCGTGGACGTGATGTTCTGCGAGGGAAACGGCAAGCGCATCAAGATCCACTTCGCCTTCAAAGACTTCCGTCGCGGGGCCAGTCATGCGGACACTCGACTGGTCGGACGGCCACTCCAATCGCAACGGACCGCCGGTAAGTTGTGCATGGAGCACGCGATCCGCGCGCCCGAGCAACACACCCGCCACGCAAACGGCACTCGCGCCGGTGCCGCACGCAAGCGTGATTCCAGATCCGCGTTCCCATGTGCGCATCAACGCCTCGTTGCGCGCAGGTCCATAGCGAACGAAATGCACATTGATGCGCGCGGGAAACCACGCGTCGCGTTCGATTCGCGCGCCGATTTCCGCAAGCGACACTTTCCACGGATCCGCGCAACAGAAGATTGCATGCGGATTTCCCATTGAGACGAGCGTGACGTGGGGCTCAACACCTGCGGCACTCCACCAATCGCTTGCGCCCCAACGCGTGAGATCAACGCGGTGTGCGACGACGCGCGCATCCGAAGAGACACCCTCAATCCGTGCGGGAATCCGAGCATGCTC
>JBJOHQ010000340.1:0-2600 GCA_046047595.1 Planctomycetota bacterium
CGCGGGTGTACGAGAGGCTGCCGCACGCACAGGCTTTGCTTCACGCGCGCGGCGCAGTTCTTGCGCGTCGCGCTTCATTTCATCAGGCGCGACGCGGTACGTGCCGTCGCTCTCCAAATCACCACGCGCGTCATCCTTCACGTTGTCGTCGTCGGTTGGATGCATCACTGGCTTCCTTCCGCCTGTTCGGCACGGTCATGCTTGCAGTTCTCTCTGCGCTCCGCTACCGTCCGCGCTCACTTCTTCCGGAGAAAACGATGACTTCCAAACTCACTGCGTGCATGTTGCTTGCGCTCGCAAGCACGACCTTCGCACTTGCGGACGGCGACACGATTACGCTTGTCGGCGGCGACGTCCTCCGTGGCAAAATCGTCGGTGAAACAGACAAAGCTGTCACCATCGATCACCCCGCGCTTGGTCGCATCGAAGTTTCGCGCGAGCGCATCGCGAGCGTCACGAAAGCTCCAGTAACGACGGCACCAGTGACCACCCCCGCGCAAACGGGTGAGAATCCTGCAGCAACGGGCGCTGAACAAGCGGTGGCCACCACACCCGCTCCAGTCGCCGCACCCGAACCACCAGTCGCAATTCTTCCTGCTCCAACGCCACCGCCGCCAGCAAAGCCTGATGGAAGTTGGAAGTTCAGCTTGAGCCTCGGCCTCACGGGTAGCGAGAGCGATGAGCAGTCGAACTGGGACATTCGCGTCGCAGGTGCCGCGAAGCGTGAGAGCGAATCGGATCGCACCACGATCACGGCCGAGTATTACTTCCAAACCGCAAACGGTGCCAACACCGACAACAACCTGCTCGTCCAAGGTCTTGAAGAGTTCATCTTCAAGGACTCGAAGTGGGAGGCATTCGTACAGGGCAACTACCAATACGACGAGTTCCAGTTGTGGGAGCAGCGCATCGGTGCCTACGCAGGTCCTGGTTACCGCATCTTTGAAGGCGACCCGTTGGCGCTCAAGGTCAGGCTCGGTGCAGGTGCGAGCTACGAATTCCCCGACTCGTCGTGGACGCCCGAACTTCTCATCGCCGACGAACTCGCGTGGAAGATCGATGAGCGCTCGACACTGAAGCAAGGCTTCGAGTTCTATCCCGACCTCGAGAACTTCGGTGAGTATCGCTTCATCATCCGACTGGATTACGAAATCGCGCTCAGCCCGAAGGGTGACCTCAAGGGCACGGCGGGTGTGCGTGACGAATACGACTCGTACGTTGAGGCCGATCAAGGCACCTCGAACGATCTCAAGGTCTACGCAGGTATCAAAGTCGACTTCTGATGCTGGTTCTCAATCGCGCGCGCGGTTGATACGAACTGCGAGCCGCGACGCTGACCGCACTCCTCCGACAAGCGCGCTGCCAAGAGTCTCGGCAGTGCGCTTTCCTTTTTGGGCCTCCTCGCGTGTTCAGAGAGACCACATCACGTCCGAATTCGCACAAGAAAGACCCTCAATTCAATCACTTCAATCTCGTGAATCGGCGGAATCGCGCAGACTTCCCTTGCGCGGAGGGGTAGACTTTCCATCTCCTGTGGCGTTCCTTGCGGCGCCTGAGCGCCGTATTGAACGTTGCAACGCTATTTGTGTTTTGTCGAGCGTCCGCTGCTCGAAGTCTTGAGGAACCCGAGTGTCACAGTCGCCAGAAGAAACAGCCGTACTCGCCGTCGACGCATCGATCTTGCGTGAACTCGACATTCTGCCCGGCCCTGTTGGATTGGCGCCAGCGGTCGCTGTTCCAGCGGGTCGTCACGCTGCGCCGATTCCACACCCTGCCGCAAACCCGACTTCCGATGCGACGACCGCTCCATCGGAAGCGGATCTCGCGGCATTGACCGCCGAAGCCGCGCTTCGCCAAGCGCCGCTCGCCGTGCGCCTCGCAACGGCGACTGCCGTCATCGTTCCGCCGTTGGCGCTCGTGGGCGCGATGATCCTTGCATGGGGCGGCTACTTCGGCTGGCTCTACGTCGGGCTTCTCGTCGGGATGTACATCATCTCGGGCCTCGGCATCACGATCGGTTACCACCGTCTCTACACGCACAAGTCGTTCGCGACGCGCGGCCCAGTTGCTGTGCTCTTTGCGATCTTCGGCGGCATGGCAACGCAGGGTCCAGTGATCTGGTGGTGCGCGACGCATCGCAAGCACCACCAACACAGCGATCATGAGCACGATCCGCACTCGCCGCACGCGGGCCACGGTCCAGGCGTGCGCGGCGCAGTGAAGGGCTTCCTCCATGCGCACATGGGTTGGCTCTTCGAGGATCTGCGCGCAGATATGAAGCGCTACGTGCCCGATCTTCTTGCCGATCGCACCACCATCCGCATCAATCAACTCTTCCCTTTGTGGGTGGCGCTTGGGCTTCTGATTCCCGCCGCGATCGGTGGACTCGTCACGATGTCGTGGATGGGTGCTTTCCTCGGATTCCTCTGGGGCGGCATCGTGCGTATTTGCGTGTTGCACCACGTCACGTGGAGCATCAACAGCGTCTGCCACATTTGGGGCAGCCGCGATTACGCGTCGGGCGATGAAAGCCGCAACAACCCGATCTTCGGCATCCTCGCGTTCGGCGAAGGTTGGCACAACAACCACCACGCGTTCCC
>JBJOHQ010000341.1:0-3090 GCA_046047595.1 Planctomycetota bacterium
ATCATTGAATTGGTGGCGGATCGTCGCGCGAGTACGCCTACCCAAGCGGTGATGCACTTGCTGCCTGATACCGCTGCGCTGATCGAGCGCGTCGATCGAGCGGCGCGTGATTTGCGCAACGCCATGCGCTGGGCGCTTCAATCGCGACGCGAGGCCACGGCGCGACTCGCGCGATTGCATGAGCAAACTTCGCCAGCCCTCCGAATCGCGCGAACGCGGGCATTGATTGAGCGCACCTCAGTCCAACTTCGTACGGCGATTTCGAATCGCGTTCGATTTTCCCAGCGCGCGGCGGACGTGTTGGGATCGCGGCTCGCAGCGCAGGCGCCATCTGCTCGCGCAGCAGCCGCGCGCGCAGCGATCGCGGTGCTTGGTCCGCGATTGGAGCGCGCACTTCGCAATCGGCTCCACGCCGAACGACTGTCGCTTGTCAATCTCGAGAAGCGTTTGCGTTCGGCGGGTCCAGAAGAAACGCTCGCGCGCGGCTATTCGATCGTGACGACGTCAGCGGGAGCACTCGTTCGATCGACGCAGGATGTGCATGTTGGCGACCGACTTTCGATTGTTGTCTCCGACGGCGTATTCGGCGCACGCGTTGAGACTTCATCAGAGTCGGTGCAGTCGGGTGGATCGGAGCTGACGCACAGCTCAAGTACGACGGATCGATCTCCCGCAGAGTCAACGTTGCACCCACCCGAGCTCGCGAAAGAAACTCAGAGGATTTCGCGAACAAAAAAGCGCGGGGAAAATTCTGCCTGATTCGTGAAGGCGCCTTCCTTCGCGTGTTACAACCCATCGAGGGATCAGGAATCGAGTTTGGAGTGACCTATGTCGAAGAAGAAGGAAACGACGGGCGAGGCAGGAAGTGATGCGAGCGCGGTTGATCCGGCGATCGAAGCGTTGTCGTATGAAGATGCGATGAAAGAACTCGAATCACTCGTCGAACACATCGAGCGAGGGGATGTCGGTCTTGAGGCGAGTCTCGCGTCGTATCGGCGCGGTGAGCAGTTGCTTCGGCATCTCAAGGGATTGCTCGACCGAGCGGAAACAACGGTTCGAACGATGAGCTTGGCGGAGGCCGAGCGAGGGGGGTGATCGTTGATTTCGGCACGAACGGCAATCCGAGCGTTCTGCCGTCTGCGGAGCTCGCCGATCCGATCATGCGACGACTTGTGCGCGAAGAGCGCTGAGTTCGTCGTCCATATCTGAAGTACATCCAATGTCTGGTGATACCGAATTCAACCTCTTTCTCGCGATCTGGGCACCCACGGTGGTCGGAGGGCTCTTCGCGTTTCTCTTCGGCGCCTGCGCGGGAAGTTTCTTGAATGTCCTCGTCTGGCGACTGCCGACGGGGCAGTCGGTTGTGACGCCACCATCGCGTTGCCCGAGATGCGGACATCGACTTCGGTGGCATGAGAACCTTCCGATCGTCGGCTGGCTTCTCCTTCGAGGGCGATGCAGTGCGTGCCGAGTGAGAATCAGTCCGCAGTATCCGCTCGTTGAACTCCTCGTCGCCTGCCTTTTTCTCGCGGCGTTCCTTGCGTTTTACGCACCTCTTGATCGAGGAACAGCGAGCATCTTTCACGACGCCGCGAGCCCGTGGTGGCATCTCCAAGGCTTCGCGCGTTCATGGCCCGCATTCATCGTTGTGGTGATCGCGATCTCGGGTCTCGTCGCCATGACGATCGTCGACGCGAAGACGATGTTGATCCCCGTCGAGATTCCCACCACAGTCACAACCGTCGCGTTCGTCGGTTGGCTCGTGCAGGGCTTCCTCCCCGAGTCCCGAAGCCTTCGTGAATTCGTCCCGATTCCCGTCGCGAGTTGGACCGTGACCTTTGGTGCGGTCGGGATGATGCTTGGGCTCGGTGTCTCACGCTGGTTGGTCGCGACGCGTCGGCTTCGGCCGTCGTTCGTGGATTGGGCTGACCATGTGAAGGAGGGGGATGACGGGTCGGCGTACCCGCACGCGCGGCGCGAAATGCTCGTTGAACTCGCCTTCATCGTGCCCGGCGTCGCTGGCGCGGGTGTGGCGTGTGTCCTCGCGGGCCTGCTTGGCTTCACCTCCCAAGAGACGGTCTGCCAACCGATGACCCTCCTCGGCGGCTCGATGCTTGGTTGGATCGTCGGAGGTGGGCTCGTTTGGGCGGTGCGAATCCTCGGGTCGCTTGGCTTCGGACGCGAGGCGATGGGACTGGGTGACGTCCATCTGCAAGCCGCTGTTGGAGCGGCGTTTGGGTGGAAGGTCGCGTTGCTTGCGTTCTTTGTCGCGGTCTTCATTGCGATCGCTTGGGTTGTGCTTTCCCTCGTCTTCCGCCGCTTCAGCACGTTCTTCCGACGGGAGATGCCCTTCGGTCCACACCTCGCAGTGGCGGCGATACTTTTCGTCGTGGCCCGTCCGTTGGTCGTCTGGGGTGTCGATCAGTTCGCGAGGGCGATTGATGGAGCGGTGACTTCAACCGGCATCGCGCCGAGTCCACGGGCTTTGGACGGCGACGAGGTCGACTCGAAAATTCCGAGACGACTTCCACCCGCACAACTTGCGGAACCGAGCGATCGCAGGTGAAATGCGGCGGAGCGGGCAGCGATCTGAGGACGGAGCCTCAGCGACCCGCAAGCCTCCACTTTGGAAGGGACGCCATCACGATGTCAGGCATCACTCGATTTTTCTCTATCCGTTTCATGTCCGTTGCAGCACTTGCTGCCGGTTCCGTTCTCGGTGGTTGCAACAGCGCACAGAAGGACGAACTCGCGATGTTGAAGGAGTCGAACGCGCAGCTCACGCTTGAGCGCGACGACGCACGCAACGCGCTGGATCAGAGTGAACAAGAGCGCCGTCGCCTCGACCAAGAGATCGCCACGCTTCAAGATCAGATGAAGCAGCAGCCGCCGACCACGGCGCAAGCGGCTCCAACGACCGCGACGCCAAAGCTCGATCTTCCTGAAGGCGTGACCGCTGATATGCAGAACGGTGTGCTCACGCTCACCATCGAAGGCGACGTCCTCTTTGACTCTGGTAAGGCATCGCTCAAGACAGATGCGAAGAAGACGCTCGATAAGGTCACTTCAGAAATCAAGAAGAAGTATCCA
>JBJOHQ010000342.1:0-4102 GCA_046047595.1 Planctomycetota bacterium
TTCGCGAACTGCCTGTTGGCGGTCGCCGACGCTCAAGCGACGACGTTCTCGCCGCACTCGAGCGTGTGACGATCTCCTTCGAACGCATGCGGCGAGAACTCGATGATCCATCCGGTCAAGACGGCCGTCCGCAAGGACCACGTGCAGCCTGACCGACAAGCATGGGGAAAAGGGCGCGGCCTCGGAGTAATCCGAGGCCGCGTGCATTTTTGCGTGATGTTGTAGCGCGTGCGCGGAGAGCCTAGCGCATCCCCTTAGCGCATCGGTTCCATCGTCATCGGATCGCGCAACGGCAGCGCCGTCGCTTGATCGTTGAAGAAGTCCGCCATCTTCGCGCGACCTGTTGCGTCGCCGATGCTGATTGCATCCCAATCGCCAACGACGTAGATCGCCATCTTGTCCATATCGAGCAAGCGCTGCGCGACGCGCTGCACGTCGGTTGAGGTGACCTTTGCAACGTTGTCGCGGTAGGTTTGCCAGTACGACGCATCGCGGCCAGTCCACTCGTCGGAAACGAAGATGCCGAGCATCGCGGGCTTCGACTCAAACGCGCGCGGGAACGTCTCGATGAACGACTTCTTCGCGACTTCGAGTTCTTCCGCAGAAACAGGCGTGTCGCGCATCTTCTCGAACTCGCGCTCGATGAGCTTGATCGCCAGCGCAACGGTTGGGCTCTTCGATTGGAACGCTGCGCGGAACTCGCCTGGGTAATAGACGCCCGCATCGAGTTGGCTGCCCGCCGAGTACGCAAGACCTTCATCAGAACGCACCGTCTTCATGATGCGACTCGTGAAGCCGCCGCCGCCAAGAATCTCGTTCATCACGAGTGCCGCAAAGTAGTCAGGATCATCGCGCGTGATGCCGCGTGCACCGATGAAAACCTTGCCTTGCGGAATTTCCTTCTCAACGTGGTAGACGCCTGGCTTCACCGTCGCGGTCGGCGCAGGCGGCACAGGCATGCGCTCGCCCTTTGGCCACGCAGCAAACGCCTTCTCCAACTTGGCGAGCATGTCCTTTGGCTCGAAGTCGCCACTCACAGCGACGACGACGTTGCTCGGGTTGAAAACCTTCGCGGCATACGCGGCCATATCTTCGCGGGTGATCGAGCGAATCGATTTTTCCGTCGGTTCGCGAGCTTCGAAGTGATCTTCACCGTACATCGCCATGTTCCATTCGCGATTCAGGATTGGATCAGCATCGTCGTTGCGTTGCTTCATGCCTTCCATCGCTTCATCGACGGTGATCTTCATCTTCGCTTCGTCGAAGAGAGGATTGCGCAAGACGTCCATGAGGATCGCGAGGCTTTCATCGAAATTCGCAGCGAGCGTGTCGATCGACGCCGAGCAGATCGTGCCGCGTGCGCCGACGCCAAGTTCCGTCGCGAGGAAGTCGAGTCGTTCGTCGACATCCTTCGGCGACATCGACTTGGTGCCGCCCGTACGCATGAGTGATGCAGTCATGCCAGCGAGACCTGTCTTGTCCGCTGGATCAAGGAAGTCGCCGCCGCGGAACGTCATCGAGAGATCGATGAGCGGAAGTTCCTTCGATGGTGCAAGGAAGACGACAACGCCATTCGAAAGAACGTGGCGATAGTCGGCAGCCTTCGGTGCGTTGAACACCAACGGCTTGAAAGTGATGTTCTCCGGGCGCTTTGGAAGTTCATCCGCGGTCGCCGGAACAGCCGCGAATGCAACGAGCGCCGCGGCGAAGAGAGTGGTCGATGTGTGCATGAAGTGCTTCATGTTGGAGTGCATGGAAGTGAGTCCTTTCCCAGTCAGTTCTTCTTCTCGAGTTCCGCGATACGCGCTTCGATCTTCGAAACGACGTAATCAAGAAGGGGCTTCATTTGTGGCGGAACTTGCGCGGCTTGCGCACCCATCTGGTCGAGCGCTCCACGAAGTTTCGTGACGTCGGTTTCCTTGGCAAGTTGCGCGGCCATGGCGCGTGCTTGTGCTTGCATCGGCGCAGGAAGTGCGGCGAGCGCTTCGTCTTCCGCCCCGGCGCTCACGCCAGCCTTGCGCGTGTAGGTCGCGACCGAACGATTCGTTTCCTTGAAGTACTCGCGTGCGACGCGTTGAATGTCGGCGGCAGTGACGGCGTCGATCTTCTTCGGCGCGCTGTTGATTTCTTCCCACGCACCGAGGCCCTCGCCGTAGCCAAGTTGAACGAGCAAGAAGAAGTTGCTTTCGAGACGGCGGAAGTTCGACGCGGCGAATTGATTTTTCACCTTCTGCAATTCCAACTCGCCGACAGGCTCATCTTGCAACTTCTTGAGTTCCGCGTACCACGCCTCTTCGAGTTGTTCAGGCGTTGCATCGCCCTTGACTTCGGCACTGAAGCTGAACGCGCCCGCGTACTTGCGGCTGTCTTGTTGCGCGCCGGCGCTTGACGCGATTTCGTCGCCTTCAATCATCGACTTGTAGAGTCGGCCGGTACGACCATTGAGCACCGAGGAGAGCACGTCGAGCGCGTACGAATCTTTGTGCTGGAATGGCACTGTGTGGTAGCGCACTTCAACCGACGGCTGGCAATCGCACTCGGCGTTCATGCGCATTTCCGCAAGTTGCGGCACTTCGAGCGTCACGACTGGTGCTGGCGGCGTTGTGCCGCGCTCAAGTCGATTGAAGTAGCGCTCGATTGTCGCCTTCACTTCGCTTGGGTTGAAATCACCAACCACCACACCGCACAAGTTGTTCGGGCGGTAGTAGATGTTCCAGTACTTCAGTGCCTCTTCCATCGTGTAGCTGTTGAGATCGCTCGTCCAACCAATGACGGGCCACGCATAGCCAGACGACTGCCAGAACATCGCGTCGAATTGCTCTTGGAAGATGCCGGTTGGCGTGCTTTCAGTACGCAGGCGGCGTTCTTCGTGCACAACGTCGCGCTCCGAGAAGAACTCGCGGAAGACAGAGTTGGAGAGGCGATCCGATTCCATCCACGCCCAAAGTTCGAACTTGTTGCTCGGCACGTTGATGAAGTAGAACGTCACGTCGTTCGACGTGAACGCGTTCATGCCGGATCCGCCTTGGCCGGTGTAGATCTTGTCGAATTCGTCCTTCACGATCGACCGCGCAGCTTCTTGCTGCGCTTTGAGGAGTTCGATCTCGGCTTCGATGCGCGGCTTTGTTTCGGGGTCGGCCGATGCGAGCGCAGATTGCAACTCCGCGATGCGATCGGCGCCGAGTCGACCTTGCTGCGAATCCATGAGCGACTTCAACTCCGCGCGCAAACGCGCGAGTTCCGGCGTGTCGAAATCCGGGCTCCACGGATCAGGGATCTCGCCGTTGAAGTAGCGGCGATACTGCTCAGTCCATGTGATCTCATTCATCTTCGCGCGCAGGACCTTCTGCGCGTCGCGGTACTTCGCGTCGGCGTCAGGCGTCGCGGTACCGATCGTGTCGGTGCCTTTGAACATCATGTGTTCAAAGAAGTGACTGATGCCAGTGATGCCCGGTCGCTCGTTGACGGAACCAACCTTCGCCACCCAACCTGCCGCGATGACGTTCGGCTGATCGGTGCGGGGGAGGAGCAGGAACTTCATCCCGTTGTCGAGGGTGAAGACCTCCGGATTGACTTGTTGGGCTGCGAGAGGGGCCGCGATCGAAAGCGCGGCGGCGAGTGCGGTGATGCGCATGGGGGCTCCGATCCCGCGGAAGTGCGGGGGCGGAGATGGTACCGCGCGCGTTGGGTGCTCTTGAGGCACCGCTTGGGCTCTTCTGACGCGGGGAACGCCGATTGGGCCGTCGGCTGCCCGTCACTTTTCGACTTGTCGGACTCGGAAGGAACCGCTTTCCGTTTCCGCGCGGATCATTCCGCTCGAATCGGTAGGTCCGCTCTTCACATTCAGAAAGCGCGGTCTACATTCCAAATCCTCCGACTTGGCGGAACCCGCGACCGAGAACCCGCGTTGACCGTTCCCGCGAGCACCCGCCAGCACCTGCAAGCACCCGCCGGCACCTGCGAGCTCCTCATGACCAAACGCTTCACGATCGCCCGTTCCATCCTCGCTGCTGGATTCGCTGCGCTCGTGGCGAGCGGGGCGTCCGCGCAGGTGCGGATCGTGAATTACAACCTTGCGAAGCTCGCGGGCGATCCGAACGCG
>JBJOHQ010000343.1:0-8319 GCA_046047595.1 Planctomycetota bacterium
GGCTGCGGTTGCGCCGCAGGTTGGTGCCTCGGCACCGAGCACGACCGACCAAGCCTCCGTCGCGGTTCCGCCAACACCCGAGCAGGCCGCCCGCTATCGGGATCGGCTCGCGCGAAACTTCGCGCAGCGAACCCGCAGCATGTTGCAGCGCGAGTTCGTCTTTCTCGGCATGCTCGAGAGCGGCAAGAGCATGCTTGATGTCGCCCTCGAATTGGAACCCAACAGCCCGTTTCTTTGGCGACTCGCTCTCGACTATGCCATCAACCTCGAAGACGGCAGCCCCGAGGCGGCGGACCTTGCGAAGCGTGCGCTTGCGCGGCTCGGCCAACTCGAGCCGCAGGATGAGTTGATCCGACTTCGCCGCCTACTCGCTGCGGTCGAGCAGAAGCAGACCGCGGAAGAGCGCGTGGCGCTCTACCAACAACTTCTCGCGCCTGAGTCCATCGAGCGCATTGGTCCAAGCGTCGCCGCGCGGCTTGCCTTCGATCTCGCGCTGCTCCTTCGACAGACGGGCGACCAAACAGGGTTCGAGCGAGAGTTGATCCGCGCGCTCGACCTCGATCCGTTCTTCCCTGAAGCAACCGAAGTCGCCGCGGGGTATTTTCGAACTTCTGCACCCAACGCTGCGGCGGAAGCCCGCGCGCTTCGGCAGGCGTTGCTCGCGAATCCGACACGCAAGCCGGCAGCACTTGGCCTTGCGGAGCTCTGCCTGAAGTCGGGTGCCTACCGCGCTGGCGCGGACATCCTCAATGTCGTGGCGGGATTGGTCGAAACAGACTTCCCCGACATGGACTTTGATGCGGTCCTGACGGACCTCTGCCTCGCCGACTGGGGCGCAGATCGCACCGAAGCAGCCTTCGCGGTTGTGACGAAGCGACAAGACGCGCTGAATCGCACCTTCCGCCAAACGGTGGAACGACAGGGCACGACACTTTCGGTCGAAGATCTTCGCAATCTCGCCTACCCGATGTCGATGCCGCTCGCGACCACCTTCGCGGCCCTTGCGAACAGTGTTGCGCCTGAGTCGAGCGGAAACGTGCTGAAGGGTGCGCGCGTCTCGGCAGAGACCACGCTGCGCGCGATGGACGAACAGAATGCTTCGGCCGACGAGAAGGCGACGATGGCGCTGCAAAGTGCGTTTGTGCAACTTTGGCTTGGCGGCGAAGTTGACTTTGCCAAGTCGCAGGTCGACGCTGCGACCGCGTTTGCGCCGCTCTCCGACGCAGCGCGCGCCCGCTTCGACGGCTGGTTTGCGCTTCGCGCGAATGAACCTGCGAAGGCGCGCGAACTCTTCGCGCCGTTTGCCGCGAGCGATGTCGGTGCGCAGTTGGGGCTCGCGGTTGCAGACTCCGCACTTGGTGATCAGAAGTCGGCAGCGCGCGGATTTCTCGCGGTGGCGCGGGCGAATCCTGCGAGCGCGATTGGTCTATGGTCGCGTGATCGGCTTCGGAAGATCGTTGGGAAAGACATTCAGGTCGTTGATGCTGCGGAGGACGTCGAAGAAGCGGCGGCCTTGCCGAGCGAGTTTCTCCAGTTGATGAAGTCTGGTGCCGGGCGATTGATGCTTCGCATCTATCCGCGCGATACAGCGATTACTGCGTGGGATCCGATGGTGTTCGACATCGAGATTACCAATCGAAGTTCATGGCCACTTGCGATAAGTGCCGACGGCCCGCTTGCGGATACGGCGACGGTCACGGCGAATGTCAACGTTCCTGGTCAGCCCGGCACGTCGCCGCCGTTTGCACTCTTGGCGATCAATCGACGATTCTCGATTCAGCCTGGCGAGAGCATTCGCATCCCGTTGGATGTGTCGCTCACCGACGCAAGTTTCGCGATGCGCGAAGAGGCGTTAAGCGGTGGATTTGTTTCGATTCACCCGATCCTGAACTGGCGAACCACAGAACGCGGATTGGAACCTGGACCGCTCGGCGTCGAGGCCGAGTCTCCCGTGATTCACGTCCGCGGCGAGCGCATCACGGCATCGTGGCTCGAAGAGTCGAAGGCGATGTTGCGCGATACCGCGAGCGCGCCCGATCCTGAACGCATTGCGGCACTCGCTGCGGTGCTGCTGCGAGCATCGAAAGATCCACTGCGTTACAACGAAGCTGAGCGAAAGGCGCTCGAAGGTATGCCAGAACTTCTCGCGGATGCGACGAAGCGACTCTGGCCCGAGGCTCGCGCGTGGCTTGTCTTTGCGGTGCCAAAGGGTGAGTTGCGTGAGTTGTCGGTTCGAGCGTCGGATCTCGCTGGTGGCCCCGCGCCGGGCGCAAGCACCGCGCCGGCGGCAAGCACGGCGCCAGGTGCAAGCACCGCGCCGGGTGCAGGCGGCGAACCTCCGAAGGAAGCTCGCACCATCGTCGGGCTTGAAGCGGTTTCAGCAGCGCCCACGCTTGCGCCGCTCGACGCAGTGCTTTCTTCAGACGAGAACCCACTTGTTCGCATGGCATGGATTGCCGTGCGCGTGAAGCGGCCAGAGGACCCGCTTCTTGCGAAGACGGCTGAGCACCCGAATCCGCAACTCGCCAAGTTTGCGCGCGATTTCTCGGCGTGGATGAATGACGTGCAGGACGAGCGACGACGCAAGCTCAATCTCAGCAAGTGAGCGCGCGCGACGAACCGAAACTCGGCGCGCAAGGCGCCCCTGAAACAGCGCACAACGCGCAGGAAACACTGCGTTCATCGCGTGGGCTGCGCGTCTTGGGAGGCGTGTTCAGTGTGGCGTGTCTCGCGGGCGCGATTGTTGTTGCGCTTCGCGAGCAGAGCGCCATGACTGCCGCGATCGACTCGCTGCGCGCGGCAAGCGTTAGCGAAATTCTGCTGCTCCTTGCATCGGTCGCGCTCGGCATCGTGCTCACCTCGATGCTCTTTTCGATTCTCGTGCGCCGCTACGCAATCGTCGCATGGCATGAAATGCTCGCGCTGATTGCAGCGACATCGCTCGCGAACATGTTGCCGCTCAAGCCTGGGTTCGTCGCACGTGTTGCATGGCATCGTGCGCGCCACGGGATTCGCGCGCGCGATTCGTTGCGCACGATTCTGGAAGCCATCGGATTGAGCGCGTTGGTTGCTGGCGCGATGCTCGGCGCGGTTGTACTTCTTCGGGCGATCTCCATGCCCGTCGGCTTCGCACTTCTTGCACCAGCACTCTTCGGAATCACGGCGTTCACGCCACGCGGGCGAATCTTTGGGCAGGCAATACTTGTCCGAAACGCAGAGTTCGCGCTTGCCGTACTGCGATATCACCTTGCGCTCTCGCTCGTTGGCGCAGAGACGTCACTGGAAACAGCCATCGTGCTCGCGTGCGCCTCGGCCGTGGCGACGCTTGTCCCGTTCGTCTCAAACGGACTCGGTGTACGCGAGTGGGTGACCGCGTTGCTGCTGCCAGCGCTCTCTGGTGGCACGTTTGCCGCAGGCGTCGCCGCCGAACTTGTGCTGCGCGTCGCTGAACTTGCCATCACGTTGCCCGCAGGTCTCTGCGCGAGTGCATGGCTCGTACGTGTGGCGCGGGTTACACCGACGAAGGTAACTTCTGCGTCGTCTTGAGCGGCGCTGCGACACCCGCGCGCGTCTTCAAGTGATCAAGCACGTTCATGAAGTTGATGTACGCGTCGTACGGCGAGTCGTAGGGCGAGAAATACTTGTGGACATCGCCGTCCGACCAGTACTTCGTGCACATGTAGTAGAGGTGGTCGCTCGTCGTAAGTTTGCGCCAATCCTCGAGAATGTACGGATCACCCGCCGCATGCCGCGCTTTCACGGGGCCTTCGAGCGCATAAAGCTCTGCAGCCGCGCCATCTTGAATCGGGTTCCCAAGCCACGCGGAGAGATCGCGCTCGCTGTCTGCCCACGAGATGAAATCCTTCACGTCGTATTCGCCGACAGCCTCGTGACAATCGAGCACTTGCGACGGCGTGAGGAAATCGTTGTGACCCGAGTTGGTGTCGTAAATCGCGCCAGGAAGCGCGTCGAGGAACTCGAAGATGCCCGTGTCGGCCCACTGGTGTTCGCCGAACGTTTCGTAGTCCATGAACAGATTGCACATGTAGCCGTCGCCGTTGATCTGATTCACCCAACCAGCGAATTTCTCGGCGGTGAGCGGCCATTCCTTCCAACCTCGGTTCGAGAATCGGAACGCGACGTCATCCGAAAGTCGGTAGTTCTTCAACAGCAGTTTGACAGGTCGATCTTCAATCTCGCCTTCACCGGGCGGCGCGTAGAGATAGTTCGGTGATCGGAATCCGAGCAGGCGATCAACGCCCTCGCACAGAATCGCGCGATGTTGGCCGCGCCGCGCGATGTGTGCGGCGAGTTCGTTTGAGTAGATGAGTTCGGTGTTGCGGAAGACCTTCGGCGTGACGCCGAAAACCTCTTGCATGCGCTTCTGATGGAGATCGACCTGCGCATCAAACTCCGCTCGCGAGAACAGGAACGAAAGCGAGTGGTGGCTGGTTTCGCCGATGAGTTCGCACGCACCTGTATCAACGAGCCGCTTCAGCGTGTCGATGACATCAGGCGCCCAACGAATGAGTTGATCGAGCGCAGTGCCTGTGATCGAGTACGAGCAGCGAAAGCGACGATCGTGACGCTTCACGAGGTCAAGCATCTTCTCTGTCGCAGGCCGATAGCACTTGTCGGCCACTTTGCGGAGGATGCGCTCATTCGCTTCGTCGTCGAAGTAAAACGGGTCCGTCGAGAAGACGGAGTAGCGACGAAGACGCCAAGGCTGATGAAGCTCGAAGTAGAAGCAGACGCTTGCCATTCGCGCAGCGTAGCGCGGAAGAGATGTCGCGTCGCGCAAATGTCGTTCAGACTCGGTAATGCGCGCGATACCACTCGACGAACCGTGCAACGCCCTCTTCAACGGGAGTTGATGGACGGAAGCCTGTATCGGTCGCGAGTGCCGTGGTGTCGGCGAAGGTGTCGGGCACGTCGCCCGGTTGCATCGGCATCATTTCGAGCGTTGCGGTGCGGCCCGTCGCGGTTTCAATGGCGCGAATGTAGTCGAGCAGTTCAACTGGGCGAGAATTGCCGATGTTGTAGACCCGCCACGGCGCGCGTGAAGTTCCAGGATCGGGATGCGCCGCATCGAACGCTGCGTTCGGTTGAGCGGTGTGATCGAGTGTTCGAATGATGCCTTCGACGATGTCGTCGATGTAGGTGAAGTCACGGCGATGTCGACCGTGGTTGAACACGGGAATCGGCTTCCCTTCGAGAATGTTTCGCGTGAAGAGGAAGAGCGCCATGTCGGGCCGACCCCATGGGCCGTACACGGTGAAGAAGCGCAGGCCTGTGGTGGGGAGCCCGAAGAGATGCGAGTAGGTGTGGGCGAAGAGTTCGTTCGCTTTCTTGCTCGCAGCGTAAAGCGAAAGCGGATGGTCGACCGAGTCACTCACTGAGAACGGCAACTTCTCGTTGCCGCCGTACACCGAACTTGAACTCGCGTAGACAAGATGCGCGCAACCTTCGCCGCGCGTAAACGCATGGCGGCAGCCATCGAGGATGTTCTGGAATCCGACAATGTTCGACTGTACGTACGCATGCGGATTTTCGATCGAATATCGCACGCCCGCTTGCGCGGCAAGATGAACAACGCGTCCAAAGCGATGTGTCGCAAACAGCAATTCCATCGCATTGCGATCGGCGATGTCAATTTTCTCGAAGCGAAATCCGCGTCGCGGTTCGAGGCGCGCCAACCGTGCAAGTTTGAGGTTTGGGTCGTAGTAATCGTTGAGATTGTCGATACCAACAACTTCATCGCCGCGATCGAGAAGCGCGGATGCGACATGCGAACCGATGAAGCCCGCGCAGCCTGTCACAAGAACGGTTGAGGGAGTGGCAGGCGCGTGTGTCATCGGCGAGGGTGTGGTCGAAGTGAGACGCTTCGCGACGAGCGCGTCTTATCGGCGTGAGGTTACGAGTGGTTGAAGGTGTTTTGCAATGGGCGCATCGCTCGGAGTTCGAGAACTCTTCCGCGATTACGCGACCGCTGCGCGGCTCGGCGCGAACGCGCGTTCCATCGCATCGACCACACGCGTGAGATCCGCGTCATCCATCGAACTTCCCGAAGGAAGACAGATGCCCTGTTCGAACAATCGTTCGCAGACGGGCGCTCGGCCGCGCTCATGGGCGAAC
The DNA here is from genome assembly GCA_046047595.1 of Planctomycetota bacterium. Classification (GTDB taxonomy): domain Bacteria; phylum Planctomycetota; class Phycisphaerae; order Phycisphaerales; family SM1A02; genus QWPT01. Next base: position 6,136 of record JBJOHQ010000343.1, read on the forward strand.
ATGCGGCAACCTGCGAAAAGTGGCTGCAAATGCATGGGTTTCCATGTTGGACGCGATTCGATGCGTTCGGACGCGAGGGCCGCGAGAAGTTCATCGCGCGTCGTTGCAGCACGCGCAGGGTCGATCATCATCGCCGTTAACCATCGTGTCGAGCGGCCCCACACTGGTTCCGGCATGAAACGAACACCTGCACGCGTTGCAAACGCAGCTTCGTAGCGCGCGAAAATCGCGCGGCGTCGCGCAACCTTATCGGCGAGCGCGAGCAATTGTCCGCGCCCAACACCAGCGCAGAGATTCGACATGCGGTAATTGAATCCCGCGACGGTGTGTTCGTAATGCGGCACGGGTTCGCGCGCTTGCGTTGCGAGGAAACGCGCGCGTTCCACGAGCGTGGCATCGGACGAAACCAGCATGCCGCCGCCTGAGGTCGTGATGATCTTGTTGCCGTTAAAACTCAACGCCGCAACTTTTCCGAACGTGCCGCAGCGACGTCCATGAACACTCGCTCCGAGACTTTCAGCCGCATCTTCAAGAATCGGAATGTCCCACTCGTCGCAGATCGCTTCGATCGAGCCGTAGTCGCAACCTTGGCCGTAGAGATCGACTGCGATGAGCGCGCGCGGCCGACGACCTTCGGCATCGAGCGTGGCGATCGCATCGCGGAGCGCCGCGGGCGAGAGATTCCAACTGGACTCATCGCTGTCGACGAAGACGGGCTCGGCGCCGAGTTGGCGAATCGGGTTCGCACTCGCGACGAAGGTGAAACTCGAGCAGAGAACCGCATCGCCTGGACGCACGCCAAGCAACATCAGGCCAAGGTGAATCGCGGCGGTTCCCGAACTGGTCGCGCAGCAGTGCATACGCGCACCGCGCTGGCCGAGCCCGAGGTACTCCGCCATCTCGCGTTCGAAGCCGTCGACGTTTGGGCCGAGCGGCGCGATCCAGTTCGTACGGAACGCGTCTTCGACGAAGCGCTGCTCCGCGCCAGACATGTGCGGCGGGGAGAGCAGGATGGGTTTGGCGCGTGGGTCGAGCATGGGTGAACCTCGCAGGGACAAGCCGTCCCTTCGGATTCCCTATCGGCATTCGCCCGCAGGATGAGCGAGACGATCCGTCGAATTGGTTATGCGCAACGAGGGGCGGCGCGGCCGCCGGGGCGACGAGCTGTCCAACCCTCGCGCCCCCTCGTCCTCGCCCCCTCGGGCGCGCTGACGATGCCCGTTCAGGGCTACTTCTGCTCGGCAAGCCAGCATTCGAACATCAAAACGCTCCAAATCTCTGCCGCGTCGCCGCCACGGCGGCCCGCGAGGGTGTCGGTCCAAAGCGCGCGAACCGCGCTTGGATCGAGATATCCCTCCCGTCCGATCCGAGTTGGGTCGAGGCGCTCCTCCGCCCAATTGCGAAGGGGCCCCCGCAGCCAGCGGAGGAGGGGTACCGAGAAGCCAGTTTTGGGCCGCTCGAAGAGCGCTCGCGGAACGCGTCGTTCAAGGACGCGGCGCAGGATCCACTTCCGCTCCGCGTCGCGGATGCGCATCGAGGGAGGCAGTCGAAATGCGAGTTCCGCCAGCGCGGAATCGAGAAGCGGCTCGCGCGCCTCGAGTCCAAACGCCATCGTCGCGCGATCAACCTTGGTGAGGATGTCGTCGGGTAGATAGTGCGCGATGTCACCGAGCATCATGCGGACGACGGGATCGAGAGAGGCGTCGATCGCCATCGTGATATCGCGCGATGGCGATGACGATGACGAGGGCTCGCTTGCGCCGAGCACAAGTCGATCGGCGTCGTCTGAAATCCGCGCGAGCGCGGCGTACATCGCGTCGACGTTGTCGAGGTGCACGACGCGCGCGAGTTTGTGCGCTCGGTCACCAAGTCGGTCGAAGGGGAGCCGAACGAGTACTTCGGGAAGCGCTCGGCCGATGGCGTTCGCCGCATCTCGAGGGACGGCGCGAAGAAGTCGAGCAAACAGCGGTCGCAAGATTCGTGGAACGCGCGAGAGTTGCGCGGCGAGTGCCGGTGCGTGGCTGTAGCGGTAGTAGCCGCCGAAGAGTTCGTCGCCGCCGTCACCGGAAAGCACGACTTTCACGCGCGATGCCGCTTCGCGCGCGACGAGCAGCGTTGGAATCTGCGAACTATCTGCAAAGGGCTCGTCGAAGAACGATGCAGCGCGTTGTGCAGCCACTTGCA
>JBJOHQ010000344.1:0-3878 GCA_046047595.1 Planctomycetota bacterium
GATTGGGGACGAACGAAGGACTGAGGGGATGGAGGAAGTCCTGAGGCGTGATCGCCGATTCGTCATCCTGAACCGATCGCGTCCATGATGTGTCGACGAGGTGTCAACGAGGTATCGACGAGGTGTCGACGAGGTGTCAGCGAAACGTCGACAGGGCGACGGCCGAACTGAAACGGGTCGATCGGAGGATCTCCGGTGACGCCATAGGCACGCGGCATCCGCACGCTCTTGGGCGTACTGGCTGCGTGAACCTCAGGTTGTCACCGTGCGTCGGGAATCACGCCGTGACGTTTCGGGGCGGCGGAGATTCCGCATCGAGTATCCGGGTCGCATAGTCGAAAACCGGCTCAGAGCGACCAACCCAAACGCCAACCGCGAGCCAGCGGCAGTCGAGTTCGGCGGAGGGAAACGCGGGAGGAAACGCAAACGCGAACAGGGCGGATGAAACCCCTTTGCAGCCAAGTGGCGAAACGCACGGGCCAAGCGGTTGGCCGCGCTTCGCGGACGCTTGCACGCCAACCGAACCGCAGCTCGAATCAGAACCCGAACTACAACACGAATCAGAACCCGAATCAGCACACGAGTCGGAATCTGCGCCGCAGTCCGAGTCGGAACTTGAACAGCAACTCTTGGCCGCAGCGCGCGCCTGTTCGGCGCGCTCACGGCAACAGGAAGGCAACTCGTCGGTTGCGATCTGCTCACGTTGCGCCACCACGACCGCGGCTTGTTCCAATTTTGCGCGCATGTACCTCGCGAGGAGCGAAGGCCGAACCGTTTTTGGTGGTTCCACGCCCTGTTCAATCGCCCACTGGATCCGCTCCTGCTCAGTGTGACAGCAGCAGTTCGACCAACACTCATGCGCGCTCGCGCACCCGCAGGCGCAGGTTTCGCACGGAAATCGTTCGCGCGACTCAAACCCGAGCGGCGCGGACGCCAATCGAAGTTCGACAAGTAGGCGCTCGATCATCTGCGGCGACGGAAACACACCGATTGATGTCGACAAGAACGCCACCATCGTCACCACGACGACCAGCACGCGGCGTTTGAAAATGAAACGGGCGGGACCCAAGGCCCGTTGACGCTACATCACAAGCGATCTCACTGCAAGCAACTTCCTGAATCAATGCGCGACAAGTCACGACTGACACGTCCTCAGACATGGCCGGCCTGCGACACGCCTACTGAGAAGCGCTCAGATCGGCGTTCAGAATCGGTCGCAGGATGCGATCGCATGATGGGATCGCGTGGTTCGATTGAAAGCGTGAAGCGAACGCTTCAATTGAAAGCGTGAAATGAAAGCGTGCATTGAAATCATGAAGCGAGAGGTTGAAGCGAGAGGTTGCCTCGCACGCGCCGACGACTGCGACGGCGCGCAACAGTTGGTCCGAACCACGCCGCAGACAACCGCAACGCCTCACACCACCAGCGTCTCGGGTTCTTCGATGAACTCCTTCAGGCTCGCGAGATACTGCGCGGCCATCGCGCCGTCGATCACGCGGTGATCGAGCGACAACGTCGCCTGCATCTGCGTGCCGACGACAAGTTGGCCGTCGCGCACGACTGGCTGCTGCACGGCAGCGCCGCACGCGAGGATCGCAGAGTTCGGCGGATTGATGATCGCCGTGAAGTGCTCGACGCCGAACATACCGAGGTTCGAAATCGTGAACGTCGCGTCGGACATGTCCTGCACCGAAAGGCCCTTCGTGCGCGCCTTCTCGGCGAGGGTCTTCGTGTCGGCCGAGATCTGGCGCAAGCTCTTGTGATCAGCATCACGAATGACCCCTACAACAAGTCCGCCGCCCTTCTCTTCGGGCAGCGAAATCGCGACACCGATGTTCACCGTCTCGTGGATGCGGATGTGATCACCCGCGAAGCTCGCGTTGAAGTACGGATGCTCGGCCATCGCGAGCGCGCACGCGCGCACGAGGAAGTCGTTGACGCTGAGCTTCACGCCCGACGACTTCAACTTCTCGTTGTAGCTCTGGCGAAGATCGATGAGTCGATCCATGTCGAACTTCATCGTGACTTGGTAGTGCGGGATCGTCGTCTTCGACTCGACGAGGCGACGCGCGATTGTTTGGCGCATGCCCGTGAGCGCGACATCGCGGCCAGGAAGCGAAAGCGCGAGCGGCGCACTCGACGTCTGCACGCCACCCGTCGAGACAGCCAACGCCTGCGACGGCGAAATGGTTGCCGCGGCGGCCGACGCCGTCTTCATGCTTGCCTTGTTCTCAATCGCAAGTTCGACGTCGCGCTTGATGACGCGACCGCCGGGGCCCGTGCCCTTGACGGTGCGAATGTCGACGCCCTGCTCTTCTGCCATACGACGAGCAACTGGGCTCACGCGCATGCGCGGGCCGTCATCTTCAAGTGACGGGAATCCTTCCATGCCGTGACGCGTTTCCGTTTGCACGACCGGCGTCGCAGCAGCCACGACAGGTGCCGCTACGGGAGCGGGTGCTGCGGGTGCTGGCTTCGCCGCGGGTGCAGGTGCCGCTGCAGTTGCGCCGCCACCCGACTTGCCGCCGCCAGCCTTCACCGACGCGACATCTTCGCCCTCAAGCGCGATCAGCGCGATCGTCGTACCGACCTTCACTTGCTTCCCTGGCTCGACCAAGATCGCCGCCAACTTGCCGTCGTCGAAGCACTGCATCTCCATCGTCGCCTTGTCGGTTTCGATGTCGGCGAGCACGGATCCGGAGCGCACAGCGTCGCCCTCTTTGACGTTCCACTTGATGACGGTGCCCGCTTCCATCGTGTCAGAGAGACGAGGCATGGTCAGTTCGATCGGCATAGGTATCTCGCTGTGCTTTCTGTCGGATCTAGAAACACTTCGCACACATCACACACATCAGGATCCGACGAGTACTTCGTTGGATCCGTAAAACTTCATACACGTCGCAGCCCTGAGACTTCTGCTGCCTCACGCGCGATAGGTCGCCGCGCGCACCGCTTCGCAAATCTTGCGAACGTTCGGCAAGTACTCCTGCTCGAGCTTCGACGAGTACGGCGTCGGCACGTCGTCCGAGTGGACGCGGTAGACGAAGTTGTCGAGGTCATCGAAGCAGTGCTTGTGGATGAGCGCCGCGAGTTCGCCGCCGGGCGACGAGAAGCTCCACGACTGATCAACCACCACCGCGCAGTTCGTCTTGCGGACACTTTGAATCACCGTCGGCATGTCGAGCGGACGAATCGTGCGAAGATCGATCACCTCGCACGAGATACCTTCCTTCGCGAGAATTTCCGCTGCTTCGATGCAGAAGTTGACTGGGCGACCCCACGAGCAAAGCGTGCAATCGGTGCCCTTGCGGCGGATGGCCGCATGACCGAACGGGATGAGGTACTCACCTTCGGGCACGTGGCCCTTGTTGCCGAGCATGCGCTCGCTCTCAAGGAAGAACACCGGATCGTCGTCGCGAATCGCGGTCTTCATCAGGCCCTTCGCATCGGCGGGGCACGATGGAATCACGATCTTGACGCCAGGGACGTTCGAGTAGAGCCCTTCAACGCACCATGAGTGCGTCGAACCGAGCTGTCCACCTGCGCCGTCGTTGCCGCGGAACACAATCGGGCAACCCCACTGGCCGCCCGACATGTAGAGCATCTTCGGTGCGTTGTTCAAACTCGGGTCGGCCGCGACCAGCGAGAACGACCACGACATGAACTCGATGATCGGCCGCAGGCCCATCATCGCCGCGCCGACCGCCAGCCCGGCGAACCCGTTCTCGCTGATGGGCGAGTCGATGATGCGCTCCGGCCCGAACTCGTCGAGCATGCCCTGGCTGACCTTGTACGCGCCGTTGTACTGCGCGACTTCCTCGCCCATGAGGAAGATGCGGGGGTCCTTGCGCATCTCCTGCGACATCGCTTCGCGGAGG
>JBJOHQ010000345.1:0-4240 GCA_046047595.1 Planctomycetota bacterium
GGAAAAACGACGACTATTCGCATGCTCGCGGGGGTGTTGATTCCCGACGAAGGAACCCTCGAGGTCTGCGGTCACGATGCGCTCCGCGACGCCTCACGCCTCCGTAGCACCGTTGGATACTTGCCCGAGTCGGCGCCGCTTTCGCCGGAACTGACCGTGCGCGAGCACATGCGCTTTCGTGCGTCGTTGCGCGGGCTTTCGGGGACTGCCGCGCGAACCGCGATCGCGGACGCGATGGAGCGAACAGACGTCGCGCGATTTGCCGATCGTTGCGCGGGGACGCTTTCAAAGGGCATGCAACAACGCGCAGGTCTCGCACAGACGCTTCTCGGTGATCCGAAAGTGCTCATCCTCGACGAGCCCTCAGTCGGACTTGATCCAGGACAAACGCTTGCCTTCCGTGCGCTCGTGCGGGAACTCGGTACCTCGCGCCTCGTGTTGCTTTCGTCGCATCTGCTTTCTGAGGTCGAAGATGTGTGCACACAACTGCTTGTGATGGCGAAGGGCGAACTCCTCGCACACGAGTCGATGGACGCGTTCCGTGCACGCGCGGGTGGCGGACGTCGTCATCGCATCGAGTGTGAGCGTTCGCTTGCGAGTATTCCGGCGGCCGCGCAACTGATGGAAGCGGGCGCGTTCGTGCTTTCCACAACCACTCAACTTGCCGATGGATGGCACGCCGCCGAGATCACCCTTCGCGATCTCGACGCGCGCGACATCGTCGCTCGTGCACTTGCTGCATCGAGCGTGGCGGTGCGCACGTTTGAACCCGCGGATGCGCGGCTCGAAGAGATCTTTGTGTCGATCGTGTCAGGGGGTGTGCGATGACGCGATCGATGCAGCGCGTGGCCGCCGTCGCGCGGCGCGAAGTGGCGAGCGCGTTCGCCGGAGCAACCGGTTGGATCGTGCTCGCAATCGCAGGCGCGGTTGCCGCTATCGCGTTCTTTGCCGGGATTTTCGAGGAGAGCCGTCCCGCGACACTGCGTTCCGCGTTGATCGCTGCAGGTTGGGCGCTGCTCGCAACGGCGCCCGCGATCTCCATGCGTTCGTTCAGCGAAGAGTTTCGACTCAAGACATGGGAAACACTCTTCGCAAGCGCACTCACGCCGTTCGAGATGGTTCTTGGGAAGGCGATCGGCTGCGCAGTCCTCGTTGCGGCGAGTCTCATTCCACTCGCGCTCCTCTTGATTCCGCTTGAGGTGTACGCGTCACCTGACTTTGGCGAAGCTGCGTGTGGTTTCCTTGGACTTTTTCTCGCTGGTTGTGCAGCAAGCGCGATCGGTCTTGCAGTGAGCGCGACGACAGCGAGCCAAACCGTCGCATTTCTCGGAGCGTTTTTCGCATGGTTTGCGCTGGTTGCTGGATCGCGACTTCTCGTTGGAGTCTTGCCGATTGAGTACGCCCCAATTGCTGCCGCCTGCGATCCACTGCGACGGCTCGAAGGGTTCGCACTCGGCATCTTTGATACATCGTCGGTGGCGTATTTCCTCGCGCTTGCGGCAGCGGGACTCGTCACCGCCACGGTGCTTCTCGAACGACCGCGCCAACGCACCGCGCGCAGTGCGTGGTTGCGGATCGGCGTGCGCGTAGAGGGTGCCATCTTTGTCGTGAGTTCATGCGCGGCGCTTGTTGCACTTGTCGTACTTGCGTCGCGGCCTGCGACCCGTGTTGAACTCGACGCAACCAAGACGCGTTCTTACAGCCTCGCGCCATCGACGGAATCGCTGCTCGCGAACCTCGAAGGTCGCTGGAAAGTGCTGCTCTTCGTCGATGCAGCGAAGGCAGACCCTGCAGTCCTTCGTCAAATCGATGAAGTACTCGAGCGCTTCCACGACGCGAATGATGCCGTCGATGCGCGCCGCATCGATCCGACCGATCCCGCGTCGAGCGGTGTCTTCGAAGGCGAACTCGCGGGAATCGTTTCGATGCGCGCATCGGATCTTGCGAAATGCGAAGACGCGATTCGACGAGGACTCGATGTCTTTGACGCGTTTCGCGCGGAGGCGGCCACGCAAACCGCTGGACTTCGTGCCGCCGCAGGGCAGTTGTCCGCTGGAAGCAGTGGCGAAAAACCAGCGAACGAGAATGTTCGCCGCACACTCGAACAACTCGCAGGCTTCTTCGCGCAGATTGCATCCGACGGCGATCAATTCAGAACACGTGTCGTCGAACTCTCGCGAACCAGCGCGACACGACCGCTTCCTGATATCGAAGGCGCACGCAGTGCTCTCGCGCAGGGTTTCCGCGTCTGGAGCGATCAACTCGCTTCGGCAGCAACGCTCTTCTCGAACTGGCGCACGCAGCCATCGCTTCCGGCAAGTGTGCGAAACATCGCGCAGTCGCGCATTGCTCCCTTCGAAGAGATGGCGACCAAGATGCTTGCGGCACGGCAGGAACTCGAAGCGCTTCCGGAACTTGAATTTGATGTCCTCGGGCGTGAACTCGTTGGAGGCGAAGCTGCGGTTGTCGTTGGAAACGGACGCATTGCGACGGTTCCTGCGTGGCGAATCTTCCCGAAATCGAGTGGTGTTGAAGGTGATGCAGGGCGTTACAGCTTTTCATTCCGCGGGGAAGAAGTGCTCTCGGGCGCGATTCGCAGCATCGCGACTGGATCGATGCCAGAAGTGGTTTTCGTCCACTGCGAACGTGACTCCCTGCTGAAGCGCAAGCAAGACTTCAGCGATTTGACCGCAATGGCCGACGCGCTGCGCAGCGCGGGATTCTCGGTGGTGGAGTGGACGCCGGGTCGCGGGGAACGACCGATCGCCCGCGAGAAGCGCCCGCAGGTCTTCGTCGTGTTGCCTGCACTTCGTCGCACGCAACTCGATCTTTCGCGCGAGGAGAAACTCCTCGCAACCGTCGCAAGTGAACTTGTTGCCGAAGGAGCTCCGGTTCTCTTCACGGCAGGCCGAAGCATGCTTGCGGTCCTCGGACAACCCGATCCGTGGCAAACACTGCTTGCGCCGTTTGGGCTCGCGCCGGACGCGGGCAAAGTCGTGCTCGAACTCGTGGCGTCCGAAGATGGCACGCCAACGGCGCAGCCGTGGCAACTCATTCGACGCGTGCCGCCATCGCCGATGGCGCCGCGGCTCGCAGGTCGACCATTGCTTCTCAACCAACCGATGCCGGTGCAACTTGTCGAGCCCGCACCGAACGGCGTTTGGCGCGAGACAATTGTTGAGATCGAACCCGCAGACGCGCGTTGGCTCGCCGACGATTGGCGCGGTGACGGCGAGGGTGTGCGCGAGGTTCCCGAGCGCAAGCGTTTGCAAGAGGCACTTCCCGTTGCCGTCATCGCGGAACGCAAACTTAGAGAAGGAGCGCAGCGCGTTGCGCTCGTCGCAAGTGGTGGATGGATGCTGACGAGTCTCGCCGATCTCTCGGACGACCTCGGTGGCGGTCGTACAGCGCTTGGAAACGCGGGAAATCGTGAGCTATTGCTTGCGCTCGCGGCTTGGCTCGCGGGGCGCGATGAACTCCTCGACGCGGGCCTTTCTGGCCGTGAAGTTCCACGCATTGAAGGTTTGACAGACAGCGCTCGTCGCGTCTGGATGGTTGGAGGTACCGCGTTTCTCGTACTTGGTCCGATCGCGCTCGGCGCGATTCGCGTTGGACGCAGGAGGGCACGCGCATGAAGTGGATTCGATCCGTCTTTGCGCTTGCTATTGCAGGAGCCTGTGCCGTCGCGGCATCGCGTCTCGCAGACACCAGGACGTCGCAAGGTCCAACGCGTCGCTTGCTGATCGCGGCCGACGAAATCGATCCAGATCGAGTGGATCACATCGAACTCGCGCGCGACGGGAAGCGCTTCGTCTTTGAGCGCGTTTCCGCGAATCCGAGCCAGAATTCCGCGACGCAGACGAGTGCATCACAAGCAACGTGGCGACAGATCGCGCCCGTCACACACGCTGCCGACGCGTGGGCCGTGCGACAGTTCATCTCGCGCGTACTCAAGGCAGAATCGGTGCGGCATGTCGCGGCGCCGTCTGGCGGCGCGTCCACTGGTGTTGGAACCATGAACGCCACGTTGGAGGCCGCGGGCCTCTCGCCTGCCATTGCAACGGTGACGTTGCGTGAGGCGCCGAACAGCGCTGGTGCGCGACGCGAGGTTGTGGTGGAACTCGGTCGTCGAAGTCTCGCAGGTCGCGCCTTCGCGCGTCGCGCGGGCGATCCTGGGTACGACGTTGTTGAAAGTGCGCTTCACGAACTCGCGCTCGAACGCGATGTTCGCGACTTCCGT
>JBJOHQ010000346.1:0-2970 GCA_046047595.1 Planctomycetota bacterium
CAACAGGAGTCGCGGTCAGCCCCGCCATGGTCCACGGCGGTCCGTTCCCCGCGACGGGTGACGCGCGTTTCAGCGCTGTCGGTTTGCCCGAGTCAGCGAAGCGGTTCACGAAACTGCTGTGCACGCAACTCAGTTGAGAGGCGTTCGCTCTGCGGGCGCGCTCATTGGCTCCACGAGGTGAGAAGAAGCGAGAGATCGAATGCGGAAGTGGTGCCGTCGATGTCGATGTCGATGTCGATGTCGACGTGGACGCGATGTTTGCATCGATGTCGGTGGGGCACGGCACTAGAGCCTTGCAGTTGCGGGGAGTCCCTCCGGCACGAGCGAAGAGCCCTCATGCGTGCGAAGAGCCTTCATGCGAGCCCCCAGTTGAATTCAGCGGTCAGCGACGCGAGATATCGAGCGCGGGACACGATTCCGCTCATCCACTCGCGGAAGGACTGGACGGTTGGTCTTGATCTGTGGAGTTGAATGATTGACTCTGTCGATGACACAAAAGTATGGGCGATGCGAAACGAGTCCCTTCGAGACCGACAGTGACATCAACGACCGAATCCGCTTTGTGCTCGCGGCGTGCGGCGTTGCGGCTCGGGGTTGCGCTCGCCCTTACTCCGTTGATTCGGACGCGGCTCAGTCGCGCTGAACCGCCTTGTGCGAGTGTTGTCGCAGAGCATGACCTCACCCGTCTCGAAAGTCTGCTCCCTGGAAGGGTGCACTTTGCCGGCGATAAGCAGTACGGCGCACTGACAACAAGTTGGAACGGTCGACATCGCGCTTCGCCGATTGCAGTCGTGTCTGCGGCATCGGCCAGCGATGTCTCGGCCGCGCTGTTGTGGGCGCGACAACGTGGTATCGCGGTCGTTCCTCGATCTGGCGGGCACAGTTACATCGGTGGATCGCTCTCCGATGGGCTCATTGTCGATGTCTCGCCCATGTCATCGCTGACCCACAAAGCGAAGAACAACGCGACGAACGGGCTCGCCACCATCGGTGCGGGTGCGCGCCTTGGGCCGATCTACGGCGCCCTCTACTGCAATCACGGTCAACGCACCTTCACAAGTGGATCCTGCCCGAGTGTTGGGCTCTCGGGTATCGCGGTGGGAGGGGGCTACAGCTCGCAGTCGCGTCTTACGGGCCTCACGATCGACGCGATTCGTCGCTACGAAGTGGTACTCGCGGATGGCTCGATTGTGCAAGCGGATGCTTCGCATGAGAGTGAACTCTTTTGGGCGCTTCGCGGTGGTGGAGCGTCGTTCGGCATCGTGTCCGAAGTGGATGTTGAAACGCGACCGTGGATTCCGCTTTCGGTCGTCACGATGACATGGCCTTGGGCTGCGTCTGCCCAAGCATTCGCAGCATGGTCTGCATGGATTGCCACACTGCCCTCGAACGCGACGAGCACGACAACGTGGTCGACGGTCACAGGTGGAAGTCCACGATTGCGCACGCAGGTTCGATCACTCGAGAGTCTCGCGGCGGCGCAATCGCTCGCGCAATCGCTCGAGTACGCAGTCGGTTCCACATCGACGCGCACGAATGCATCGACCGCTGTGCCGTCGTGCACGGAGGACGGTTTAGATACTGGGACTCCGTCGAAGAATGTCTCCCTCTTCGCCACAGGTTCAATTCCGCTCGCCGCGTCGGAGATGATCAAGGCGGCGTTCGACGCACGTATTGGTCATCCGCAGATTGCGCAGAGTGATCTGGGTCAGATCATCTCGCATGCATTCGGCGGCCAAGTTGCCGCGATCGCGCCGAGCGACACTGCATTTCCCCACAGAAATGCGACATTCTTAAGCCAGATTCTGAGTGGATGGCCGGCGGACGCAACGGAGAGCCGTGCGCAGGCCAACATCGCGTGGGTCACAGAACTTCGTGATGCACTGCAAAGCGCCTACGGCGGTGGTGCGTATCTCAACTACCCGGATGAAAATCTCACGCAGTGGAAGTCGGCCTACTGGGGCGCGAATGTCTCAAGACTGCAACGCGCGAAGAGCGCGTACGACCCAGATCGCGTGTTCCGCGGCCGACAGTATGTCGCGTGAATCAAATGCCCGCACGAGTCCAAGCTCTGTGCGAATGCATGTCTCGCGTGAATGCATGTCTCGCGTGAATGCATGTCTCGCACAAATGCATCTTTCTCACGAGGAATCTCTCGCGTCAGCAAACTGCCGCGTCTCTTTGAAACTTGGTCGGCACAGGCAACGACGTGCGCGTTTCAACACATGGAATCAACACATGGAAAACACAAGCGAACGCGCGCTTACTTCGGTTTCGACGCGAGTGCACGTCGGATGATTTCAAGCGCGCGAGCCCGTTCGGTGCCCTCGACAGGTTGGCGCGGTGCGCGCACGCGTTCGTCGCCCGTCTGCGTTTCCGCCATCACGAGTTTGATGAGCTGCACGAAGTCCGGCACGGTGTCGAGGCGCAAGAGTGGCAAGAACCACGCATACAACGCGTCGCATGCAGCGATGTCGGCTGCGTCGTGCGATTGCGCGAGTTTGAAGAGTTGCACGCTTTCCGCAGGCAACGCATTCGCGAGGCCAGCGATCCATCCTGCGCAGCCCATGCGAGCGCCTTCAACGGCGCAGTCATCGAGGCCAACAAGCGCGCCCACTTTGCGCGTGCGTCCGCGATTGCCCGCAATCAACGCTGTGAGTTTGCGCGCATCGCCCGTCGAATCCTTCACGGCGACGAGATTCGCGTGTTTCTCCGCGAGATCAAACACTTGCTCTGCACTCACATCGACGATGTACGCGGGCGGGTTGTTGTAGAGCATCATCGGAAGCGGAGCCGCAGAGAGCATCGCTTCGAAGTGCGCGCGATACTCGCGCCACGCGCCTTTGTGCACGTAGGGCGGCAGAATCATGCAGCCGCGCATGCCGATTTCTGCAGCCTTCTCCACTTGTCGCACCGCATCGCGCGTCGATGCAGCGGAAATCGTGGCGAATGCGTTGCCGCGGCCTTCAC
>JBJOHQ010000347.1:0-3763 GCA_046047595.1 Planctomycetota bacterium
TTGAGCGCCGTGGATGCAGATACCGAGACATCGATTTTGTCGGCATTGCGCGCTCGAAAGTCGGCGCAAACCAAGATCATCGTCGCACACCGATTGAGCGCGGTGATGGATGCAGATCTCATCTTGGTGCTTGATGAAGGCCGTGTGATCGAACGAGGTACGCATGCGGACCTCATCGCGCAGCCGGGGCTGTATCGAACGCTTTGGGAGATTCAAAATCACGCGGATGCGGAGCTGGCGGCGGATCTGACGAGCGAGTCGGGCGCAGGTTTGGAGTCCACGCATGTCTGAAGTGGAACGGCAAGATGACTCGCGATCGCGTTTCACACTTCAAGTGTGGAAGCCCATCATCACGCGCGCTCTGACAGAGCGTCGCGGCGTTGGCATGCTTGTCGGCGGTGGCATCGTGGTTGCCGCGATTGAAACGATGTTGCCATTGATGGTTGGGCGCATCGTGGATGAAGCACGGCGTGGCGAGAGTGCCGCGCTTCTCTGGCCGATCGCAACGTATGCAGCTGTTTTTGTGGTGTTTGCGGCGGGTGTCTGGACTTTCATCGCAGGCGCGGGAAGAGTGGCGACGCGCACAGCCGATCGCTTACGCCGCGATTGTTTCGGCAAACTGCAGACGCTCGAGCCGGCGTACTTTGACGTACGACCAACGGGTTGGCTCGTGTCACGACTCACGAGCGATTGCTCGAAGGTCGCGGGAATTCTTCCGTGGGTCATGCTCGACTTCGCATGGTGCTCGGCGATTCTCATCGGTGTTGTGACCGCGATGTTCTGGACAAACGCGAACCTCGCGTTGTGGGCACTCGCAGCGGTGCCCTTTATGGCGCTCACCAGCGCAATTTTCCAACGGTTTCTCCTTCGTGCAGGTCGCGAGGCACGACGCGTCTCGAGCGCGATGACTGCGTCATACGGCGAGATGTTGCTCGGTGCGCGTACGACAAAAACGCTCGCACGTGAAGATGCAAATCTCGCGGAGTTCCAAACGCTTTCGACCGAGATGAATCTCTGGGCGATGCGCGGCGCGATTCTCTCAAGCGTCTATATGCCATTGATGTCGATGCTCGCGGCAACAGGCACGGCGCTGGTGCTGTGGCACGGCGTCGAATGGGTGCGATCGGATGAGAAACTCACGCTTGGAACATTGATCGCATTCATGCAGTTTGCGGCGCTGTTTGCGCAACCCGTGCAAGAACTCGCGCAGCGTTTCGCGGACATTTTGGGTGCTTCGAGCGCGGCTGAACGCATCGCGACATTGTTGTCAACGGAGCCCGCCATTCGCGATCGCGCCGAGTCGCTCGTTCTGGTGCGTTCTGCTTCGCCCGAGAGTCGAATCTCGGAATTGCGATTCGAAGCCGTCGACTTTTGGTACCGCGAAGGCGTGCCGGTTCTGCGCGATTTTTCGCTTGCGGCTCGACGTGGGCAGACGATCGCGCTCGTTGGCTCTACCGGCGGTGGAAAGTCGACGATCGTGTCGCTTGCGACACGTTTCTACGAACCGCGTGCTGGTCGCATCACGATTGATGGCGTCGATTACCGCGATTTGCCGCTTGATTGGCTGATCCATCGAATCGGCATTGTTCCGCAAGTGGCGCATCTCTTTGCGGGCACGGTGCGCGAGAACATTCGCTACGGTCGACTCGATGCGACGGATGCTGAAGTTGAAGCCGCGGCACGACGCGTGCGCGCACATGCGTTCATTGAAGGTCTTGAGCACGCGTATGACACGCAGGTCGGCGAGGGTGGCGAACGCCTCTCCACGGGCCAACGTCAACTTGTCGCACTCGCGCGTGCCGTGCTGCGCGATCCTGAAATTCTCGTGATGGACGAAGCGACGAGCTCCATCGATGCGGCGACCGAACGACTTGTGCAAGAAGGCGTCGACGAGATTCTGCATGGCGGTGACAGTGGTGGACGTATTTCGTTCGTCGTCGCGCACCGACTATCAACGATTCGTCGAGCCGATTTGATCGTCGTCATCGAACAGGGCCGGATTGCCGAACAGGGAACGCACCGCGAATTGCTCGCGCGACGCGGGCGATACTTCGCGCTGTACACGAATCAATTCGCGGCCGATCGCGAGCGCACGATTTTGCACTTGGAGCGGCGCGAGATAAAGGACGCGCAAGAGGCCGCGCAGGCTGCGGCGTTTTCGACGGGTGCTGCAAGCGGCGATGAGTGAGCATTCGCGCCCGTGCCCGTATAGTGTTCGTCGTGACCCTCTTTTTATTTAGTATCGGCTTTGCGCTCAGCATCTCGTTTCTTTGTTCGGTGATGGAAGCAGCGCTTCTCAGCTTGACGCCGAGTCAAGTCGCGGAGTTGTCGCAGAAGCATCCACGCGCAGGGGAGATTTGGCGCGGCTTCAAGAAGCGCATCGATCGGCCGATTGCCGTCATTCTCATTCTCAATACGACAGCGCACACGATCGGCGCCTCGGTTGCAGGTGCGCAGTTTGATGAGCTTTATGGCGATGAGTGGATTTGGGTTTTCTCGCTCGCGTTCACGTTCATGATGCTCCAGTTCACGGAGATTTTGCCGAAGACGTTGGGCGTTCAATTCAATCGACAACTCGCAACGCTGATCGCAGTTCCGCTTGCAATCGCCACGCGTATTGCCGATCCATTCGTGTGGCTCTTGCATCTTCTCAATCGACCGTTTGAAGGTAAGCGCGGCGCGAACGACGCACCAGCAACCGTGGATGAGATTCAGTCACTCGCGGCGATGGCGCGCATGACGAAGGACATTGACGTCCATCAAGAGCGCGTGATTCAAGGTGCCGCGCGACTCTCGAAGCGCAAAGTGCGCGAACTCATGATTCCGATTGAACAGGTTGTGATGCTGTCAACGTCGCAGTCACTCGCGAAGGCGATCGTCGCGGCGCACATCGATGCACACACGCGGTTCCCAATTTGTCTTGAGGGTGATCGCACGAAGATTGTGGGCTACGTCAACTTCAAAGAGATGATCTACTTCATGAGTACGAATCCGGCTGATCCGACGCTGAAAGGCGTGATGAGGCCGATTACGTTCGTAGACGAAGGTCGTCCCGCGACTGATTTGATGAAGGTGTTCATCGATGAGCACGAGCACATCGCGATCGTGCGCGGCACCGACGGAAAGCCGCTTGGGCTCGTGACGCTCGAAGACATGATGGAAGAGTTGTTCGGCGATCTCGGTGATGAATTCGATCGGTTGCCGAAGTACGCGCACGCCATGTCGAAGGGGACGTGGATGTTTGGCGGCGGCACGCCGATGAGCGAAGTTTCTGCGGCGACGGGCGGCGCGATTGCGGCATCGAACGCGAACTTCGCGACATGGCTCGAGGCGGAAATCCTGCAGGAATTCGGCGTTGCGCCGTCGGGTGGTCAGTCAATTCGACGAAAGGGCGTTGATGTCCTTGTGCGTCGTGTGCGCCGAGGCCGCGTGTTTGAGGCGTCGGTGGTCGTCGGGTGAGTGTGCAAAGTCTTCGCGGTCGCCGCTGCGGCGGCGACCTTTGGCGGGATTCACGCCAGAGCGAGCGAAAGCGAAGCGAGTCGCGAGCGCTCAACAACGACACATCTCGGCCCCCGAGGATTCACTCGCGACGAGGCTGAAGAAAGCGAGCGAGAGCGGGCCCCTGAAGCGGAGCTTCAGCAGCCCGCCAGTCGCGAGCGCTCAGTCACGACACATCTCGGCCCCCGAGGATTCACTCCGAGGGGAGCCGAAGAAAGCGAGCGAGAGCGGGCCCCTGAAGCGGAGCTTCAGCAGCCCGCCAGTC
>JBJOHQ010000348.1:0-3495 GCA_046047595.1 Planctomycetota bacterium
CACGCCAGAGCGAGCAAGTTGCGAAGCAGGTTGCGAGCGCCCCCAAAACGAAACGCGGGCCGCGCTTGAAGCGCGACCCGCGAAATTTTCCTAGTACCAGAGCGAGCAAGTTGCGAAGCAGGTTGCGAGCGCTCAAAAACGCGAGCGCTCCAACTGGCATCAACGCTTGCTGAACTGGAAGCGACGACGAGCGCCAGCTTGACCGTACTTCTTACGCTCGACCTTACGCGCGTCACGGGTGAGGAACGCGTGCTCGCGGAGGATCGCCTCGAGCGTCGAGTCGAAGTTCAGCACCGCACGACCGAGGCCGAGGATGGTTGCGCCGCACTGGCCGGTGGTACCACCGCCACAGGCGTTGACCTTGACATCGACCTTGCCCTTGAGGCCGGTCTTGTCGAGGACCGCAAGGATGTTCTGCCTGTCACGCTCTTCGACGAAGAAATCGGCAAATTCCTTGCCGTTCACTTCGATTGCACCGGTGCCGGTCTTCACGCGCACGCGGGCGACGGCCGTCTTGCGGCGGCCAGTTCCCCAGTACCAGCCCTTTTGATCGGGGCCGCGGAGGATGCGCGTGGAGGGAGCAGTCGTCGTCGTGGTCTCTTCGGTCATGGCGTAGTTCGCTGTTTGGAGCGCCTGTCGGCGTCAATGTGCTGCGTTCAATCAGTCAGTTCGATTCAGTCTTGACGTTCGCGCTTGATGTTCGCGCGGCGTGCTTCAATTCGCGCGGCGTGCTTCAGTTCGCGCGGCGTGGAGTGCCTTGGAGGCGCGAGCCCTTCTGAAGCGCGGCCTTGGTCACAGGCACGGTGCCCATGTCGACCTTCGCATCGAAGGCGACAGGCTCTTGCGAAGCGTGCGTGTGCGACGCGCCCGCGAAGACGCGAAGACGCGCCGAGAGCGAGCGACCGTAGCGGCCCTTCGGAACCATGCGGAGAATTGCCTCGCTCACGAGACGCGCCGGATTCGAGTCCATCTCTTGACGGTACGAGCGAATCTTGAGGCCACCTGGGTAGCCCGACCAACGGCGACGCGTCTTCTGATCGAGCTTGCTGCCCGAGAGGACGATCTTCGAGGCGTTGGTCACGATGACGGCGTCACCAGAGAGAACGCCGGGCGTGTATTCGGGGCGGTGCTTGCCCATGAGAACCGTCGCGACTTCCGTCGCGAGGTGGCCGAGCGTCTTGCCTTCGGCATCGACGTGGCGCCATACGGTCTTGATCTCACCGGGCTTTGCAATGTAGGTCTGACGGGGCATGTTCTGTCCAGAATTCACCCGCGGCGCGCAGCCGCGGAAGTGCAAGGTGTGCACGGATCGCCGTGCGGAGAATCGGCGAGGATACCAAGACCCCGAGGGGTGTCAAGATCACTACGCTCACGACACTTGCCGATATGAGCCGACATCGGGAGTGAAGTGCGCGAGTTCTAGTGAATTCGCGTCCAATAACGGTCAATACACCATGCCGAACAAGATCCTCCGCCTTTCCGTGACGTGGGCAGCCATTCTCGCGATCGCCAGTTTCGTCATCGTGTTGCAACGCGTGCGCTCGGTGCCCGACCCAGAGGGAATCTCCGAGCCGATCGAACCAACAGCCGCAGTAGCGGTCGAACCGTTGCGTCTCGATGCGGAATTGACGGGGAAAATCGTCGTGGCTGCGCATGCGTGGGCGCCCACCCTTTCCTCCGAGTTTCTCCTCACGAACGCAAAGCCGCTCGAAG
This sequence comes from Planctomycetota bacterium, assembly GCA_046047595.1. Taxonomy (GTDB): domain Bacteria; phylum Planctomycetota; class Phycisphaerae; order Phycisphaerales; family SM1A02; genus QWPT01. The sequence goes on from JBJOHQ010000348.1 coordinate 1,714, forward strand.
AGGGAAACTCAAGCGAGCAACTTGCACACGCCATTCTCGTGGGTGCCGTCGAGGGTTGGTCGAAGGGCGCCGATGCCGCGCGCGCAGTCGAAATCACCGAGAGCGCTGACAGCGAGAAGCGCGATGCGTTCGAGGCAAACAGCGCGCTGAAGACGGACGTCGTTGGCGCGATGGAAGAGCTTGCAGAGTCGAATGGCGACTTCGCGGCGGTGAGCGATGAAACGCGCGAACGAATCGAAGCCGACCTCGGATTCTTCGGTCGCGTGCTTTCGGTCGATGGTGTTTCGGAAGCGAAGAGCGGCCTTTCGGTGATGATTTTCGCTGGCGTGTGGTACCTGACGGTTTTCTTGCTTGGTCTTGTCGCGTTGATCGCGCTCGCGGGATTCGTGGGTACTGGGAAGTGGAAGCCCGCCCTTGAGCCAACATCTGACGGGCATGTCATGCTTGTCCTTGGCGAAACCTTCGCGATTTGGATGGGGCTCTATCTCTTCCTCACCATCGGTGCGACGGTGATCGCCGCGTCTTTACCCGACAGCGTGGCATCCACGGGCGGCCTTGTGCTTTCGATCGCTGCGATGGGTGGGTCGCTCGCGGTGCTTGCATTCCCGCGTAGGCGCGGCGTGTCTGCTGCCGATCTTCGCGCTGCGATCGGGCTCAATACTGGTCGTGGCGTTCTGCGTGAAATTGGCGCGGGCGTGGTGTGTTATGTCAGTGCAGTGCCGATTCTCGTCGTGGGTGGCATCCTCTATTTCATTCTGAGTTTGATCGCGCAGGCGATCAGCGGTGAGCAGGCGCCGCCATCGCATCCGGCCGTCGAAATGCTTGGTGGCGCGGGCGCGCTTGAAGTTGTGCTGCTCTTCACGCTCGCAAGCGTGATGGCGCCGATCGTCGAAGAGATTTCGTTTCGCGGTCTTCTCTACGGGCACTTGCGAGGCGTTGTTGTTCCGCGTGCGCGGCTTGCCTCCGCGCTCGTTGCCGCTGTCGCGTCGAGCGTGATCTTCGCGGCGATTCACCCGCAAGGTTTGATGTTTGTGCCTGCGCTCGGTGGACTCGCGGTTGGATTCTGTCTCTATCGCGAGATGCGTGGAAGTCTGATCGCGCCGATGGTTGCCCACGGCATCAACAACGCGTTCACACTCGCGCTTGGTTTGATGCTGTTCTAAATCGAGGCGGCGGAATTTGGCGCGATTCGGCCCCCGAGGATTCACTCCGAGGGGAGCCGGCCAGAGCGAGCGAAAGCGAAGCGAGTCGCGAGCGCTTAAGTACGAGCGCGGAACGAAGTGAAGCGCGAGAGGATGATGCGCGGTTGCATCAGACGTTTCGTGTGGCATCACCTTTGGTGATGGCGACGCGTGGCGTAGGCGCGACGATGTTCCGAAGCGCATCGTGGGTGCCCGTTCGTCAAGCCACTACCTCCTGCTTCGCAGGGGGTAGTGCCACACGACACGATGGGCGACTCCGACGTCGGACGCTCAGGCTTCGCTGCGCTCCGCCTTCGGCAAGTTCGAAGCTTCAGCGGCCCGCCAGTCGCGAGCGCTTGAACGATGCATCTCGGCCCCCGCAACTTGAAATATGCGATTCACTCCGAGGGGAGCCGGCCAGAGCGAGCGAGAGCGGGCACCTGAAGCGAAGCTTCAGCAGCCCGCCAGTCGCGAGCGCTCAATACATGAACTGCTCGCGCACGATGCGGCCCTTTTCAACGGTGTAGACGCCCGCCTCGCGGAACTCCATGCGTGTGCCGTCTGTGCGCTCGACCGTCATGGTGAAAATCACCGTGAACCC
>JBJOHQ010000349.1:0-8865 GCA_046047595.1 Planctomycetota bacterium
TCGCGACGGCGACCGGGATGCCGCTCGGCACGGTCAAGACGCACGCGCGACGCGGCCTCATCAAGATTCGCCAAATCCTCGCCGAACAAGGCGTGTTGTCACCCGAAGATCTCGCGCGCGCGGCTGCTTTGCCTGAAGGCAATGTCCGTGCGCCTCGCAGCGAGGAGCTCGATGGAGGTCGCTCATGAGCGCTTTCGACGAGTCGAACGACGATCGCGATGACCGCGACGAAAGCAACCCCCGCGCGCGGCTCACTGCCGCTGCTGCGGACCGCGCACTCTTTGGAGGCTCGGCCTCGATCGAAGAACTCGAGCTCGCGGACGAGCTCGAGCTTGACCTCGACGCCGAAGATCGCGCGTTTGAACAGTGTGTTGCGCTGCTTGCAGAGGCGAAGGTGAACATCCACCAAGAGCGCGCTCCTGCAGCGCTTGAGGCACGGCTCCACGCTTTGTGCACCGCAATGCATCAAGTTCCGCAGCGCGAGAACGCTCCTTCACGCGAGCTCACCCCGCGCGACCAGAAGTCAAACTCCACGGATTCACGTGACCGCGCGCCGAGCGATGTTGCCGCTCCTCACACATTCCGTCCGCGCTTCGATTGGCTCGCGGCCGCTGCGTGCACGACGCTCGGCGCCGCCGCAACGTTCGCCATCCTCAACGCGCGCGATGACCGCGCCTCACCGCCAGCGACGGTCGATCCCGCGTCGTTCCTGCGTTCCCATCCGAGCGCGGTCCACTGGCCGTGGGCAGGAACCGACGACCGAGTCGTCGTCGGCACGGTCGGTGGCGAGGCCTACTTCGACCCGACCACCAACGAAGGCCTGCTCGTCATCGAAGGCCTCGCGCCGAATGATCCAACGGTCGAGCAGTACCAACTTTGGATTTTCGACGCCGCGCGTGATGAGCGCTATCCCGTCGACGGCGGCGTCTTTGATGTTCGTGCGAACGAACCGACGCGCGTGCCTGTCCTCGCGAAACTGCCCGTGTCGTCGCCGAAACTCTTCGCCGTCACCATCGAGAAGCCTGGTGGCGCGGTTGTGAGTGATCGGCGGATCGCACTGCTGGCGAAGCCGTAATCAAGCATGGCGAAGCCGTAATAGAAGTACGCGAAGCCGTAATCAAGCATGGCGAAGCCGTAAGCCTCGACCGCGAAAGCTCCCCCTCGGAAGACCTGATCTGCGATGTCGGGTGTGATCGCACGAGTTTCATCGCTCGAGGTTCAACGACGCTGCGCGCGCCGCACCGCGATCGCGCGAGCGCTGTTGCCTTTTTCGATTTCACAACAACAAGGGCGCGCGAATCCTCAACGCAAACGAACGGGCTCCGTACCATGGCGCCCATGCTTCGAAAGCACTTCTTCCACATCGCGTCTGTGACGCTCCTCACGACTCTCTCGCCGCTCGCCTCCGCCGTCGCGCATGCGAATGAGCCCGATCCCACGATGGGGCTCTGCCGCTACCCCGACATCTCGAAGGACTCGATCGTCTTCACCTACGGCAATGATCTTTGGATCGTGCCGAAGTCGGGAGGCACCGCGCGTCCGCTCGCGAATCCGCCGGGGTTCGAAGGTTCGGCGCGCTTCTCACCTGATGGCAAGACGATCGCATTCCGCGCGAATTACGACGGCGGGAACGATCTTTACACGATGTCGGTCGAAGGTGGCATTCCGCAGCGCGTCACCCATCACCCCGCAAGCGAAGGCCTCTGCGAGTGGACGCCCGATGGCAACGGCCTCGTCTTCATGACGGCCGCACTCGAAGGTCTTGGTCGCGCGCAGAAGCTCTACACCGTTGGCTCGAGCGGCGGATTGCCCGAGAAACTCCCAGTCCCCTACGGCGCAAATGGTTCGATCGACAAGACGGGCGAATGGCTTGTCTACACACCGCACTCGACCGACACGCGCACTTGGAAGCGCTACCGCGGCGGCATGGCGACCGATGTGTGGCTCTACAACTTGAAGTCGGGCGAATCGCGCCAAATCACCGAGTGGGAAGGCACCGACACGCTCCCGATGTGGCATGGCCGTAAGGTGTATTTCCTCTCTGATCGCAGCGACGCGGAAGGCAATGTGCTGAACGTGTGGAGCTACGACGTCGACTCGAAAGAGACGAAGCAAGTCACGCGCTTCAAAGATCACGATGTGAAGTGGCCGTCGATCGGACCTGATGATGGCAGCGCAGGCGAAATGGTGCTGCAACACGGAGCCCAGCTCTATCGACTTGATCTTGGCAACAACTCGTCGAGCCCCATTGACGTCAAGGTGCCAGGCGATCGCGAAACGCTGCGCGTGGCGATTGTCGACGCTGCGGAGAACATCCAAGGCGCGTCGATTTCGCCCACAGGAAAGCGTGTGGCCGTCATCGGACGCGGCGACATTTGGTCCGCGCCTGCGGAGAACGGCACGCCGCGCAACATGACGCGCACCGATGGCATTTTCGAGCGCAGCGCTGCGTGGAGCCCCGATGGGAAGACGATTGCGTTCTTCTCCGATGCAACGGGCGAATACGAGCTCTACACCATGCCCGCTGATGGTCGCGCGGATGGCAAGCCCGCAGAACCAAAGCGCATCACGACGAACGGCCAACACTTCCGTACATCGATTGATTGGGCGCCCGATTCGAAGTCGGTTGTCATTCAAGACAAGGCTGGCAACATCGAACTCGTCAAACTTGAAGACGGCACGACGATCGCGCTCGACAAGAATCCTGAAGCACCGCGACAAGTTGGCATTTCGTTCTCACATGATGGTCGTTGGATCGCGTGGAGTCGCTCCTGCGACACCACCGAACTCGATGCGATTTATCTCTACGACACGCAAGCAACCGATCCTGCGCAAGCGAAGCATCAGGTCACGGACGGCTTCTACTCTGACTCCGATCCAACCTTTGATCGCAAGGGCGATTGGCTTGTCTTCACGAGCCAGCGCAACTTCTCGCCGACCTACGGCGAGTTCGACACGACGTGGATCTACAACAATTCGCAAGTCTTGATGGCGGTGCCACTCAAGAAGGACTTCAAACTTCCGTGGCTTCCAACGAGTGATGAAGAAGGCCAAAAGGATGATGCACGTCCGTCGGGTGGCGGCGCGCCGGCAGCGGCCCCAGGAGCTGGTGGCCCACCAGCCGGAGGCATGCCACCAGGCGGTGGTCGACGTCGACGCGGTGCTGAAAGCGAAGCGGATTTCACGGGTGAAATCGCGGTTTCGACCGTTCCTGTCCTCAGCGATTTGCCGCTCTTGAACGTCGGCGCGCAAGACGACAAAAAGGAAGAGAAGAAGGATGAGAAGAAAGACGACAGCGCAACCGCACCTGCGGCAACGGGCCCAGCGGGTTCGTGGAAGTGCACGGTCGCGATGCCAGATGGACCGCTTGAAGTCACGTTCGAAGTCACCGTCGCTGCTGACAACAGCGTGAAGGCGACGTTCACTTCGAAGATGGGCTCAGGCGAGGCGAGCGGCACATGGGATGCGGCTTCGAAGACGCTCAAACTTTCTGGCACGTTCCAGAAGATGCCGTTCACGATCGAAGCCACCATCGATGGCGACACGCTGAAGGGCAAGGCGACGGGTGAAGGCCAAGATGGCCCGATGACGCACGAGATCACGGGTGCGCGTACCGCAGCGGCAAAGGCTGATGCAGGCGACGCAAAGAAGCCAGAGAAGAAGTCGGTCGAGATCGATCTCGACGGATTCGAAGCGCGCGCTGTGCGACTCCCAGCCCCTGCTGGCAGTTTCGGTTCGATCGCGTTCAACGATCGCGGCGAACTCATCTACGGTCGCGATGGCTCGGTGCGCATCATGGATCTCTCGTCGAAATCGCCAAGCGAAGGCACGGGCGTCACCGGAACGCGATTCGCGATTTCTGCTGACGGCAAGAAGTTGCTCATGGGCGGCGGCCGCGGCGGCGCATCGATTGCAGGTTCGGGTGCTGGCGCAACAGCGAAGCCAATCGTTGCAAGCCCGATGCTTGTCGAAGTGCATCCGCGCCACGAACGCGCGCAGATTCTCGCCGACACCTGGCGCATCTTCCGCGACTACTTCTACGACCCCGGCATGCACGGTGTTGATTGGAACGCCATTCGCGCGAAGTACGAAGCAATGCTTCCTGCGTGCGTCACGCGTGAAGATCTCAACTACCTGATTTCGGAAATGATCTCCGAACTCAACGTCGGCCACGCGTATCTGCAGGGTCCTGGCGATGTCGAGAGCACGCCGAGCCGCAACGTTGGTCTTCTCGGCGTCACGTTTGAACGCGCGACGAACGAAGACGGCACGACGGCGAACGCATGGAAACTCGCGAAGTTCACGCGCGGCGGCGACTTCGACGACGCAGCGCGCAGCCCACTCGCAGCGCAAGGGCTTGGCGTCGATGAAGGCGATTACCTCGTTGCGGTGAACGGCGAACCAATCGATCCATCGAAGGATCCGTGGGCGCCATTCCTTGGTCTCGCGGGTAAGGCCGTCACGCTCACGATTGCGAAGAAGCCTGTCCTCGACAAGGACGCGAAGGATGTGGTTGTCACAACGCTCGCAAGCGAAGACAGCTTGAACTACTCCGCGTGGGTTGAATCGAAGCGAAAGCGCGTCGAAGAACTCTCCGGCGGCAAGATCGGTTACCTCTACGTGCCGAACACGGGCGTCGATGGTCAGACCGAACTCGTTCGTCAGTTCTTCGGTCAACGCACGAAGCCCGCGATCATCATCGACGATCGTTGGAACGGCGGCGGGCAGATCCCAACGCGCTTCATCGAACTCCTCAATCGCCCCGTGACCAACTACTGGGCGCGACGCGACGCGCGCGACGGCGTTTGGCCACCCGATGGTCACTACGGCCCGAAGGCGATGCTCGTGAACGGCCTCGCGGGTTCTGGCGGCGACATGTTCCCGTGGCTCTTCAAGCACAACAAACTTGGTGAAGTCATCGGCACGCGCACCTGGGGCGGCCTCGTCGGCATCTCGGGGAACCCGAGCCTCATGGACGGCGGCACAATCGCGGTTCCGACCTTCGGCTTCTACGAGGCCGATGGAACATGGGGCGTCGAAGGCCACGGCATCGATCCGACGATCGTCGTGATCGACGACCCCGCCAAGATGAAGGACGGCGGCGATCCTCAACTCGAGAAGGCCGTGGAAGTCCTCCTCAAGGAGATCGAAACCAAGGGTTACAAGCCCGTCGCGAAGCCGAAGTACCCCGATCGCAGCGGTATGGGACTTCCGGAGAGCGACAAGTGATGCCGCGCTGTTGGCGCTGAACTCACCGCTCCGCACGGAGATACGACTCGAAGCCCGCCCACCCCGCCCCGCGCGGGGTGGGTTCTTTTTCAGATTTGCCAGGCCAAACGTGACTTTGTTTGGATTCGCACTACGTTCCACTCCCCGGAGTCCCCCGGGATAGAGGATTCACAACGATGCGCACGAAGTTCTTCCTTTCCACGACGTTCGTCGCCTCGGCGGCGATGGTTGCTACGCCCGCCCTTGGCCAGACCTGCTCGGATCTCGGCATTGACCCCTCTTGCTGCGCCAACGTTTGCGCGATCAATTCGGCGTGCTGCGACTTCCTTTGGGATACCGATTGCGACGCGCTGCTCGCGAAGCTCGGCTGCATCTGCACCGATGTCATCGACCTCAAAGGCACAAGCGCGCTCGTCGACACAACCGCAGCAACGCGCGACATCAGCATCGCGGGGATCTGCGATCCAGGTCCGTACGGCGACGACGTCTTGCACAACACCGTCATCTATCGCTGGACGGCACCTGAAACGAACGTCTTCGTCCTCTCGACGTGCAACATCGTGAACTTCGACTCGCGCCTCGCTGTGATGACCGGTTGCGATCCAACCACGACCATCGCGTGCAACGATGACGTGATCGGAACATGCGCGAATTACTCGAGCAAGTTGTCGTTCAACGCCGAGGCAGGATCAACGTACTACATCGTGGTCGGTGGATACGCCGAAGCGGATGTCGGCACCGGCACACTCACAATCGAGCCATTCCAAGTTGAACTCACGCTCCAAGGAGCACATCAGTACACCACAGCGGCGGGCGGCAACGACCACTGGTACGCGAAGTACTCGGTCGGCCCTGGCGCAACTTGGGAACAACTGAAGGCGAAGGCCGAAGAACTCGGCGGAACGCTCGCGTGTGCAAACACGGAGGATGAGAACCGCATGCTCGGTTCGATCCATGCCGCGACGGGCTCAGGCGCGCGCGTGGCGTTTGGTCTCTACCAAGACTTCTCCGACAAGAACTTCTTCGAACCCGATGGCGGTTGGAAGTGGGTCGACGGCGGAGCGCTCGGTTACGAATCATGGGCGGCGAACAACCCCGATGACTCAAACGGGAACGAACATGTCGGACAGTTCACCGCCTACTACTTTGGCGAGTTCTGGAACGACAACACGAACACGGCCGCATGGACGCACGCGCTGATTGAGTTCACCAAGCCGCAAGCAGGCTTCACCGCACCATCGAACGACGAACCAGCGGGCGCAACACCGATTGAAGTCGGCGTGGCAACAACGGTTTCATTCGTTGGCGCCACCACCTCGACACAAGCGCTCGCGTGCAAGGACGCGATGCACTACGACCGTTGGTACACGCTCACTCCGCCTTCGACTGGTTCATACGACCTCAACGCGTGCTCATTCGGCTTCACAGCGGCGGTGGAAATCCTGACGTCGACTGGTCAGCTCGTCGGCTGCTCTGGGGGTGAGTGCACGTCGTCGTTCATCCTCACGGGCGGCACGACCTACCTCGTGCGGATCGGCTCGACCGAAGGCGACCGCGCGGGTGCTCCCACCGTCATCTTCACCCCAACCCCTGAGATCGTTTCGCTCGATGCGATCAGCGTCAACTTCGTCGGTGGTACCTACCTCGACGGCGCCGACGGTGGCCGTTGCAATGAAACAGCCACGACTCCTGCCGGTGCGGGTGCTTGGGGAACGCTCAACTGGTCGAACCTCGTCGGTGCCAACAGCGCCGCGTCGGATGGGTACGCCGCGGGAGGAAACGGCAACGCTTCGACCAATTTGAAGGATGGCTATGGCGAAGATTCTGGCGCGAGTGTGACCTTCTCCGTCAACAACCCGTGGCGTATCTATTCGTTCCCAGCGAACGACACCGATCGCATGCGCCGCGGCTACCTCGACTCGAACACGCTCTCGCAAATTGACGTGGTTGTCGACAACGTTCCGTACAAGCGCTACACCGTTGTCGTGTACTTCGGTGCAGACGGCGCTGATCGCCTCGGAAGCGTGCTCGCCAATGATTCGGCGGAACTCTTCTTCAAGACCGACGCACTGCCGGGCTCGATCTTCAATCCGCTTGTCCAAGCGACGGCGACAGACGCGGCATCAGCGATTCGATCGAGCTATGCCGTCATCAGTGGCGTGACTGGCCCGACGTGCACGATCTCCCTCAAGGAGAATGGACCGAACGTCGGGTTCAACGGATTCCAAATCATCGAAGAGGCGTCGGCATGCCCAGCAGACCTCGATGGCGACGGAAGCGTGAGCGCCTCTGACCTCTCAGCCCTCCTCGGCTCGTGGGGTTCGGCGGGTGGCGACATCGACGGCGACGGTACGACCAGCGCGTCCGACCTCTCGGCGCTCCTCGGCGCATGGGGCGCGTGCGAGTAAGTCGGCACGACCAACAGCATCGACCTACCCACGACTTTGACCGGAGGCGCGGCATCGGCTGCGCCTCCGGTCGTTTTGGTCTGGCTCAGCCCAGCCGTCCGATACACCGCCCATGGCTAGCAAAGGCGGCGGATCCGGTAAGACGATTCTGATTCCCCTCGCACTCTTGAGCGCGTTCCTGTTCTTCCAGACCTTCGGCATGCTGCCCACCGCCGTGAACGATGACATCGTGCGTTGGGCGAGTTGCGCGACGTTCGCCGTCGCAGCGGTCGTATTCGGCAAGGATGGCAGCGCAGTCTGGTGTGGGCTCTGTGCCGCGCTTGCCGTCGTTTTGAACCCGATCTACCCGCTTGGCCTCGGCGACCTCTGGAGCGGTGCCAAGATCGTCGGCGGCGTGGTGGCGGGCGCGGCGGTCGTTCGGAACTGGTAGCACCCTCAAGTCCGACATCAGTCGGTGAGGTTGGGGGGGCCGGTTGGCACCGTTTGCGCGAGAATTGCGGATCGAATGGGCGCGTCGACTGAAGTCGCGTGGCTATCTCGCCGACCCCCTTGCCGACGGCAGAACTTCTGCTATCTTTCCCGACCCGCGGTCCGCCGCGGAACAGGCAAATGCGGGTGTAGCTCAGTGGTAGAGTGTCACCTTGCCAAGGTGAATGTCGAGGGTTCGAATCCCTTCACCCGCTTTCAAAACGAAATCCCGGAAGGCTTTGCCTTCCGGTTTTCGTTTTTGAACGCGGGTGGGTCCCGCGACGCGTCGCGTCGCGTGACCGTTCGGCGCTCCGCGCCGAACAAGGTCTTTGCGCTTCGGCCTTCGGCCGAAGAGCGAATCCCCCCACGCGGCGACCGGCGTCCAGCGAAGGCGTTGCGGTCCGGTTTTCGAGTTTCAGTGCCGACCGTGAGTCTCAAGGAGAGGTCTTTGCGCTTCGGCAGAACGCCTTAGGGAGCCGTCGCAGCGGCGGCCGCTCATACTTGGAGGGCTCGCGATATCACCACCAAACTCAACCGCACGGACCCCACGCGCCGAGAAGCGCCGCGAGATCGGAAGCGTCTGTCGTGCCGTCGTCGTTGACATCGCCACTCGCGGTTCCCCACGCGCCCAAGAGCGACGCAAGATCCGCCGCGTCAACGGTGCCGTCGTCGTTGAGATCGGGCGGGCACGGAGTCGTCGGTGCGACCGCCGCCATCGCAAGGTCATCGAAATAGCCGAAGGCATTTGATGTGCCCGGCG
>JBJOHQ010000350.1:0-3400 GCA_046047595.1 Planctomycetota bacterium
TCACAAAGGGCGCGCTTGGCGCACCGATCGTGACCCGCGCCGTCGCGTGGTTCGACTGCGAAGTCGTGCGCCATCTCGATATGGAAACGAATTACGAGCTCTACATCGGCGTCGTCCACGCGGCCGGACTTGGAACCCCGCCCGTGCAGCGGCTGAACGCGGCGCTCACGATGACCCGCAATGGCGAAACGCGAGCCCCCCGAGCGAGGGCGCTCCTTGATCGCAGCGGCTCCGCGGAAAGCCCCGTTGAACGCACCCGCAGCAAGCCTTCCGTGATCGTGCCTTCGAAGACCACGCCCGCGAAGAAACCAGTCTCACGATCGAAGGCATAAGCCGACCGCGCGCATCGTTCAGCACGAAGCGCACGCCACACCCGCGCGCCTATTCTGCGCGAATGCTTCGGCTTCCTTCGCCTCCGACTGCTCTTCGCGACGATCCCTCGAATCGTCTCGGCCTCGATTACCTCACGGAAGCGTCGACGCTGCCGACGCTCGGCTACGGCATCATCGACATCCACGCACACATCAATGGCCTCGCTGCCGCAGAGGTGTGGCACCCCATCGCGAGCGCGTTTGGCGTGGAGCGCACGTTTTCGATGTCGCGGCTGGAGGACGTTGCGGCGCTGCGCGCGCGACTCGGCGACGCGATTGAGTTCATCGCCTTCCCCGACTTTCACGACCAAGATCGCCGCCGCGGACACGGCGCGGGCTATCTCGAACGCATCGAGAAGTACCGCGAGGCTGGTGCGCGCATCGTGAAGTTCTGGAACGCGCCACGGTTCATCGATTTTGGCCATGACGCCGGCGAACCACAGATGTTGGCGTTGGATGGCGCGCTTCGTATCGAGCAGATGAAGCTCGCGGAACGTCTCGGCATGATGTGCATGACGCATGTCGGCGATCCAGATACATGGTTCGCGACCAAGTACGCCGATCACACGCGCTACGGCCGCAAACTCGACCATTACATCCCGCTGCGCCGAGCGCTCGACCGCTTTGCGATGCCGTGGATTGCGGCCCACTTTGGCGGGTTCCCCGAGGATCTCGCGTTTCTCGACGCGCTTCTTGAAGCACATCCCAACCTACATCTCGACACCAGCGCAACCAAATGGATCGTGCGCGAAATCGGTCGCCACCCGCGCGATGAAGTGGTGAGTTTCCTCACGAAGTGGCGCGGCCGGATCTTCTTCGGGACAGATACCGTGACCACGGATGAACATCTTCGCGACGGCGACAAGTCGAGCGATATGGCGCGCAAGGCGACGAGTCGCGAGGCGGCACACGATCTTTACGCGAGCCGCTATTGGGCGCTTCGCATGATGTGGGAAGGCGTTGGCGAAACGCCGTCACCGATTGCGGATCCTGATCTCGCGATGGTTGCACCCGAACGTCACAGCCCGAACGACGCGCCGCTCCTGCGTGGAATCGCGCTTCCACCAGACTTGTTACGCGATCTCTATCGTGATGCCGCACTTCGGCTCTTCGAGAGGTTTTCAGCGTAACCTCGCGCAAAGTCATGAAACGCACGCGAGAGCGGAGCGACGTCATCTGCAAATCGGTGGATGAGTGACGCGTGCGGACCAGATTCATGCACACCAAGCGAAATCGAGGCATGAACGAACGTAGGTCGTTCGGCGGCCAAGCCCCAAAGTGCGGGAAGGGGTGATGGCATCATCGGACCAACGGCGAGCGACTCTTGTCCGCGATCACCGGCACAACTCACGGGATCCGTCACGAGTCCATCTTGATCGACCAAGAGCGCATCGACGGCTGCGAGCAATTCCCATGGCCTTTCAGCGCGCGCGTCGAGGATGATTTCCGCTGCGCCGACCGCGCCAGACAGGAAGCGCGAGCGTTCTATGACGCGCGGCACGGCAGGCGAAGCAATCAATCGAAGTCGCACTCCGCTTCCGACGAGCGCGACATGCGCCATGCCAATCGCGCGCGCGACGAGCCCGAGATCTACCCATGTCGCGGGTTCATTCGCGACCAAGATCGCGATATCGAACGACGCAAGACCGAGTTCACGGCGCAACCGTGCGCGGCGATTCTCTGGCGGAGGCGCAAGCACAGGAAGCGTTTCAGGAACACCAGCAACACGCGTGAAATCGCTTCCAATGATGGGGTGCGCCGCGGGGCGTTCATCGACAGCCACGTTGCAACTTGCGCAAGGCTGACGCTGCACGCAACCGTGCAGCACGGTTGCGCGACTTCCTTCCCGACTTCCTTCCCGACTTCCTCGCTGATTTCCGCCAAGTTTGACAAGTGCTTTCGTGATCTCCGACTGTCGCCACCGTCCTGCACAGCGACCCACGCGATGGAGCCCGACATCACGAGAGAGACCGAGTTCGACGAGTCGCTTGGCGAAGATCTCGGGACCGAGGACAAGGACGTCATCGCCTGGCATCGCGCGCTGCGCGATCTCGCGCAGCGTGCAATCACCACCATCTTCAAAGGACACAACATGCACCGAACCGCTGACCGCGTCGGCATGCGGCGCGACAGACGCCCCTTCGTGTGAACTCACGTCCATCCCGTCACGACTCACTGCCGTCGCGTCCCAAGGTTTTCGCCGAGATCCACGCGATCGTGCTGGTAGAAGAGTTGTGCAACTTCAAGCGCGATTTTCCGTGCGAGCTGATCTTCGATCTGCGTGCGGCCCGCGCGAGTTCGGAGCCCATCGGAACTCTCTTCGCGAATGATCGCTGTAACTTCGCGACCGTCCGGCATCGACTCTGCGGCTGGATACGTGCGAACACGCATCTCAAGATCAAGCACCTTCACCTGCACGATGGCGGTTGGCCGAATGCCGCGATCATCCGTGCGACCGCTCAAATCAAAGACGGTCGGTTGGATGTGAATCACCTGCGCGCAATCGAGTGCTTTGCCTACTGCCTCAACCGTCATCAGTTTCTGCGCGTTTCCTGCGGAACCCGAACGCGCGACCGCGATCGCATCACGTGAAGCAACCGTCGACTCGAGGTGGCCTCGCTCCATCAGGTCGAAGCTCACAGCATCGCCAATGGCGGTTCGCAGTGCGGTGCGCGGCAGAATGTTGCGTGGATCGTCGACAAAGATCACGGTCTTCTTCTTGGAAAGCGTGTACTCCGCATCGATCTGACCAGGGCCTTCAATGGCGTATGCAACGGGTGTCACGATGTTGCAACCTGCGGCCGAGAGAACGCCGACGGCCGAAACGAAGGCAAACATGCGGGCGAGCGTCAACATAGGCGTTTCCTCAACACTGGCTATCTCACGCGCTTTCACGCGCTCCATCACACATATTCGCGAACATGCGCACTGCTTCTCGCATCGCGCGCGACTCGATCAAAACTCGGGATACTTGTCCTCGATATGACGGTAGAAGAGCCACGAAGACTTCTGGATGAAGAGCGTGAGCA
>JBJOHQ010000351.1:0-3312 GCA_046047595.1 Planctomycetota bacterium
CCGCCTGCAGCGAGCGTGAAGGTTGCGGTGTAGCGGGCCGGAGCAGCGCTGCTGAAGCAGAACGCTTGGCTTTCCGAGGCGAAGTTCGAACCCTTCACTTGAACTTGGATGCCGTACGCCGTGCCATTCAGGAGGCCCGCGCGTTCAGCTGGGTTGCCCGAGTCTTGCTTGGTGCCGACGTAGAGGAAGACGCGGTTCGCGCCGCCGTCCGAGGTCGCGATGGCGACGGTGGTGTCGCTCTCGTAAGGACGAACGAGAATGTTCTCCCACGAACCAGCGGACGCATCGAGGGCGGTCATCTGATACGCAACGCCCGTGTTGAGGTCGGTTGCGATGGAGCGGCCCGGAGTGCCGGACTCTTCACCCGTCAGATAGAAGCGGTTCTGCGTGCCCTTGCCCGTCGTCGCGTTGTAGAGGCCGCTTGCCGCTGGAATTTCGCCCGAGCAGAAGCGCGCGAAGTTGTAGAGCGAGCCGCCGGTACCGTTGGTCACGGTTGCCGTCGAAGTGATGGCGTCGAAGCCGCTGTTGACGCGGAAGTCAGCCTTGTCGACGTTCCAACCGCTAATGAACGCGCCGCCCGCGAAACCAGCGGGTTGGTGTGCGCGCTGCACGCCGCCTGCGGTGGCGGTGAACTCGTGGTTGATGAAGAGGTTGAAGGTGCCGGTTGCGCCAGCGATTGCACCCATGCCGTCGGGAATGCCGACGAAGGTGTAGCCGCCGATGGTGTCGCCGACGGTGAGGATCGAAACAAGGTCGGTCACGGCATTGCCAACCGGACGGACGTACGGCGATGCCGACGACGAAGGACCGGTGACGATCGAGGTCTGCGCGAGCGCGCTGCTGGTGATGAGGGCAGCAGAGCAAAGGATGAAGGTAGGACGCATGTGAAACTTGACTCCTAGGAAAGTGCACTTTCTACGGAACAGAACAAGACTTCGGCCACTCGCCAAAGCCTGAGCACGATCCTGAGCACGCGCTAAGCGTTGCTTTTCGAACGATGAATCTCGTTTGTGAGCTTGGTAAGCGCAGCATCAAACGCGTGTGTGTTTCGCGCCGCTGCAACATGTGGCAGAGGTTTGCATCATGTGCAGCGTTGATGGGCAACATGCAAACGAGGAGAGCGCGCGGCGCGACGATGTGGAGCAACAGGTTGATGAACGAGTTGCGAGTCGTGACTGCGTGATGCAACGTTCACCGAAAGTCACGCGCGGTCGTCGCGAACTGCGATCACGGACGATTTGCTTCAGCCGGACGCTTCTCGATCGTCACCATCGCTTGCAATTCCTTGCCATCGCGGAAGTAACGCACAGGCACCGTCGAGCCGCTGAAGTAATAGAGCGACTGTTGGAAGTCGACGACGCTCGCAATCTTGCGGCCGTTGATCTCGAGAACAAAGTCGCCGCGACGAATGCCAGCTTTCGCTGCTGGACTCGGATCGAAGAGGTCATCGATGTAGATTCCAGCGACGGGCTTCGCCATTGCATCGAACTTTGCATCGTCGTTCAATCGGGCCTTGAGTTCCGCCTGCGAAAGAACGGAGAAGCCAACCCACGGCGAGTGATTCGAACGCTTCTCGACGAGCGCTTGTCCAACGCCAAGTGCGGTGTCGATTTGCAGCGCGTAGGTGACAAACGGATATGGATCGGGTCGCGCGGCGCCGTTGGCGGTGGGCGGCGGCACGAGGATGCCGACGACTTCGCCCTTCGCGTTGACGAGAGCTCCGCCGATCGCGCCAGGCGCGATGGCCATGCTCGAGTGGATGAAACTACCGGTGAGGTCGGCCTGGTAGCACGAGGCAGTCGGCAGGGCCATGACTGCTCCCTGCGCGAAGGTGCGCGAACTGCCGAACGGGTCAGCGGCGGCAAACACCGTATCGCCGAGTTGCACGGTCTCCGACTTACCAATCGTTGCGGGAACGAGATCGCCGAGCGATTGCCCTTCTTCGAGTTTGACCCGCAAAATCCCGAGGTTAATCGTTGGCTCGCTGGCGATCAGTTCGCACGCAAATCGTGCGCCGGTCGGGGTATCGATCTCATACACCTCAGCGAACGTATCACCCTCAAGAGTCAGCGGATCGCGGCAGCAGAGGATCGTTCCCTTGTCATCGATCAAGATGCCGCTCGCGACCTTCTCTCGCGCGTAGCCAGGAAACGGCGACTCGTCAGCGACCTGCCAACGGCCTTCATAAGGCACACCGTCTGGCACCTTGATGTACGTATTGACCGTCACGATCGACGGTGTGACGCGCTCTTGCAGTGCGCGGCGCGCAGCGTCGAGATCCGCAACGAGGGCGGCGAAGTCGGCGCGCACGGCGCCCGGTGCGCTGGCGGTTGCCGCGGGCGCGGGCGATTTGCCGCAGGCAGCAGTGCCGCTCGGCGGGGTCGCGGCACACGGTGCGGATTGCGCAGATACGGCAGTCGCAACGACAAAGGCAAGTGGCAACATGAGGGCGAAGGTTCGTGTTCGATTGTTGTTGGACTGTAAACGCCGCGTACAGGCTCGGTTCGATCGCACCTGCGGCATGCAAAGTGACAAGCGTGAAGGACTAGAGTCCGTGCCTCTGTGACCGGCGCGCGACGGAGTCAGTCTCGCGCAGAAAGTCGTCGCATCAGATCCGGTTCTTTCGGAGTTCGGTATGTCGATCGAAGCCCTTGTTCTGATTTCGGGTGTGTTGACATCGTCGAACTTCGTCAACGCCGACGTGAAGGCCTCGTCGTTGGAGCCTTCGTCGCACGAGCGAGTCACTGAAGTCGCGCGCGAAACAAGTGACACTCCACAAACGCTCGAAGCGCAGTGCGTGCGGGCCTACGCCGCGATGGTGCACGATGAGTATCGCGCGTCGCTCGCGTCAGCGGAGGAAATGCGCGCCGCGATTCAGGCGTTTTGCGCGACTCCAACGATGGAAGGCTTGACGCGTGCGCGCGAAACGTGGATCGCTGCGCGCGAAATCTACGGACGCACCGAGGCGTTTCGGTTTGGCAATGGTCCGATCGATACGACGCGCGGCGGTACAGAGACATTCATCAATGCGTGGCCAGTCGATGAGTCGTACATCGAGCCCGAAGCAGACAGCGCGACCTCGGGCATCATTCGTGATCGCATGAAGTATCCAGCGCTCGGACGCGTGATTCTCAAGTTGCATAACCAACGCGGCGGCGAAACGAACGTCTGTACTGGTTGGCACGCGATTGAGTTCATGTTGTGGGGGCGCGATCAATCTGAAACTGGCCCCGGAAACCGCAGTTTCACCGACTTTCTTGATGCGAACTCGCCGCACGCGGAGCGGCGTCGTGAGTATCTCCTCGAAATCAC
>JBJOHQ010000352.1:0-2771 GCA_046047595.1 Planctomycetota bacterium
ACGCGCTCAAGACGATGGCGAGATCAGACGCGCCGACGTCGCCGTTTCGGTCGAGATCCGCGGGGCAACCTTTGCAAGTTCCCCACGCGCTGAGCAACAGTGCCAAGTCGCCGCCGCCGACACTTCCGTCGCCGTCGAGGTCTGCAGGGTTTGCTGCGGCGGTGAAGTCGACGGAGAGCATCGATGAGATTCCTGCGCCGTCGCGCGTGCGAACGGCATCAACACGCACCGCTTCCGAAACGGCAGCAGATGCGTTGATGCGCACGATGAACGAAGCGGTGGAGCCCGCCGCAAGCGCGTCACTTTCGGCTGGCTCGAAGGAAACGATCGATTTCGAGCCGACGATGCGCGGCCGGATCGCTGTTGCGTCGGGGCCAACATTCGTCACGGTGAGCGTGGTGGTGAGTTCTTCGCCGACCGAGCCTGAAAGCGCCGCGTTTGCGAGAGTCGCTGTGATGCGCGCATCGCGATTGAAGGTGATTCCCGCGGGCGCCGCGGCATTCCAACAAGTCGTGAAGGCTTCGACGTCACGCTTGAGGTGCGCGTCGAAGAAGTCGACGAGCAGTGCGCGCGTCATCGCGAGTTGTTCCGCGCGCGGCAACGAGATCGCATCGCAGCCGAGGAAACTCGAGTCGACGAAGCCGCAGTGCGAGCCGCCGTCGATCGTGACGAACTGCCGCGGGGCATCGCAGTTGTTGAACTGGTTGATGGTCGTCGACGGCGCAACGATGGTGTCGGAGCTCCCGACAATTGCACGCAGCGGAAACTGCACGGTGGCCGACGCGGCTGCAGAAGAGGGATTTGTTTCCGCCGCGGCGAGTGTGGCGGCGCAGCGAATGCGTGCGTCAGCCGCAGCAGCGAGCATCGATGCACCGCCACCCATCGAGTGCCCTGAGATACCGAAGGCGGCTTCATCAACCGCACCAAAGAGAAATCCGCCCGCGAGCGCGTCTTGCTGCTCAAGCCAAGTCAAACATTGACGCATGTCGACCGCGTAGTTCGCGTGGTTCGGAAAGAGTTCGCCACCCGACGTCGTCGCAATCGTGATGTAACCGTGGCTCGCAAGATGATCGAGCGTTGAGTCGTAGCGATCGACCGCGGTGAGGAAGCCGTGGCCGAACGTCACTGCGGGTGCAGGCGCTGCTGCTGAGGCGAAGGGCGCGTTTGCCGCAGTCGAAGTCGCGGGATATCGAAGTTGTGCCGTGAACGTCGTGCCGTTCGCGCGTGTGACGGTGACGTTCCGTTGCGAGACTGCGAAGGGGCCTGGGTCAGAGGACGACGCGCTCGCGACATCGACAAGGACGACCGTCGAGAAAAGTGCGGCGACGCGGATGAGAGAGGCCTCGCAGCCGAAGGTTGGGCGCGCAGCGCGGGCGATGTGTTTGGAAGCGTCGAATCGGAAGTCTTGCATGCGGCTCGCTTTCGCTTTCAGGTGGCGTTGGATTCTCCCCGCGCACACGCATTTCACAGACAAAAAACGGCGAAATCACACCTCCCCGTTTGCAGTCATCGCGAATGCCCTCAAAGTCTCCAGTTATGAGGAGTCCCACTTTCGCCCGCGCTCTCGCGGCGGCGTTCTGCGTTTCTACCTTTTCCGCGGCGGCGATGGCTCAGGTCACGCTTCCAGACGGCACGCCGAATCCTGCATTTTCAAACTTGTATGCGTGGTGGCGCGCCGATGTTGGGGTGAACGGAGCGACCGGCATGCCTGCGGACGGCACGGCGGTCACGCGATGGGAAGACTCAAGCACTCGAAACCATGATCTCGTGCGCGTGTCCACGACAGCGACGCAACGGCCGACCTTCCGTGCGACGCTCGCAAACGGCGATGCCGCTGTGGACTTCGACGGAAACGACTACATCTGGGCCGCGAACATCGCAGGCGAGTTCAGCGTCATCACGAATCCGCGCACGATCATTTGTGTGGCGCGGCCGACGAGCGCAAACGGCGGGTACATCTTCGATAGTTCATCGAGTGCAGGCCGCACGGCACTTCTCACAGGCGAAATCGCGACACCATCGCAGTGGGTGCTCTTCCCTGGCGCAACGCCTACGACGCTTGGCGGACCGGTGCTTGAATCTGGCGTCACGATGGTGACATGCACCGTCGCAGCAAACGCGCAAACGCTGCATGTCAACGGCGAACTCAAGGGCACAGGCACGAGCGCGATGCAGAGCGTGTCGGGCTTCATGCTTGGCAGCCGCTTCAATCTCCAAAATTCGCTGACGGGTTCGATCAGCGAAGTACTCGTCTTCGATAAGGCACTCGATGCGACGGAACGCGCTGCGATCGAAGCGTATCTCGCGGCGAAGTACGACCTCGATGTTCCGCCGCCGCCGTTGCCGATGGTCGATGTGTTTGTCGGCGGCCAAGGCGGCTATGCCGTCTATCGCATCCCTGCAATCACGCAGTTGGAGTCAGGGCGTTTGCTCGCGTTTGCCGAGGGACGCACGTCGGGCGCCGACAATGGCACGAACGACATGGTCATGCGCGCGAGCGATGATCTCGGCGCAACGTGGTCGCCTGTCACAGTGGTCGATGATCAAGCGGGCCGTTCGCTCAACAACCCGTGCGTGGTCGAAGTGCGTAACGGCGCGAATGCAGGTCGCGTGATTCTCATGTACCAGTCGTACCCAACGGGCTGCGGCGAGTCGTGCGTGGTGCCTGGTTCCAAGGGCGACAACATTTGTAAGACGTTCATCAAGCACTCCGATGACGGCGGCGCAACATGGTCGGCCGCGACGGATGTGACGGCGCAAGTGAAGCGGCC
>JBJOHQ010000353.1:0-6941 GCA_046047595.1 Planctomycetota bacterium
TGAGATCGCTTTGGAGTCTGTTACAGACGCGCTCAAAGTGTGACGGTCACGTGAAGTATCGGCAGGAAGTCACCAGTCGATGAGAAAGGTGCACCGTGACGCACCGATGTACAACGGGGCAAGCTGTCATCGAGCAGCACCCGAAACGCAACAGCGACGATGCGGACTGTCACGCGTGATGGGGAGTCGGCGCTGCCAACCGGAAACACGAAGAGCACGAGATTTCAGGTGCACGAGGTTTCAGGTGCACGAGGTTTCAGGTGCACGAGGTTTCAGAAAACTCTGCCGTCGCGCCCACGCGCGGCGGCAGAGTTTTACGACCGCATTGATCGAAGCAACGCGAGCGCGGCACGGATGTCGCCGACGCGATCGTCGCCAGCTTCGCGTTCGACCGCGAGGCGAATCGTTGCAGGAACACGCTCGATCGCGGCAAGAAACGCTTTCCAGTCCACGGCGCCTGTGCCAACACGCACTTCGCTGCCCCATGTGCCGGGCGTCGCCGTCGGGAGCGCATCCTTGATATGCACTTGTGCGATGCGCGGTGCGAGTGCGCGAACGGCCGCAACCGGATCGCCCATCCCGTAGAGAATCATGTTCGCAGGATCGAAATTGACGCCGATCGATTCATCGCCGAGAGCGTCGAGCGCGTGCGCAAGAGTCTCCGCCGATTCTTGGCCCGTCTCAAACGCAATGCGTGCGCCTTCTGCGCGGAAGATTGCGGCGATTTCGCGAAGGCGCGCAAAGAGTCCATCGCGTTCCGCACCAGCCTCATGCGGAATGAACCCCGCGTGGAACGTGATGAGTCGAATCCCGTGGCGTCCGGCGACCTTTGCAACTTCGACGGCGCGTGCGCGAGTCGCGTGCCAAGTCGCATCAGGAACCACACCGCCCGTGACGCGAATCGTCTCGAGCGTCGAATAGTCCTCGCCCACCGTTTCCAACATGCCACTCGCGATTTCGATGTTCGCGGCAGTGAGCGCAGCCACGCAATTGCCCCACACGTCGGGCTTCTCGACCAAAGGTGTCAGCGCCAGTTGCACCGCGCTCGCGCCAGTGGCTCGGACGCGCTCAACCAGTTGTGCGGGCGACTCCGCCTGCAAACTCCACGAACACACAGCGATCGGGGCATTCGAAATGGGCATCGGCGCACTCTACCGCCACAGCTTCCGAGTTGGCTTCAGGGTTGATTTCGTCAGGTTTCGGGACGCTGCGACGTTGGCGTGACGTCGATCCGCGTTGCAACCACCAACGTTACAACCGCAAGGACTTCCCGCGTCCCATCGAGCCTTCCCGCGACTAGGATGTCCGCCTTCCCCGCAGGGGCGCAACGAACGCGCATGAACGACCCCGATCTCACTCCCCTTTCAGCGAGTCCGCTTGCGGATGGTGGTGGCGCGGGACCGCTGCAAACGGGCCCTTCGGTGCGTCAGCCAACCCGCGCGAAGACGTGGACTGAGCGACTTGAAGCGTGGGCGAGTCGCCTCTCGATCAAGAACAACTTCTTCCACTGGCTCTTCTCGCTCGTGTGGTTGCCGTTCGCGGCCCGTTCGGGCATCAAGATGTACTCGAAGCGCGCGATGACCCGCGAGCGCTTCGCGGCGATCCTTCCCTTCCGCCGCTTCAACCGCAACTTCTACGACGCGATGGCCGGCGCGGCGCTCTTAGGAAACTCTGAAGTCGCCGCGGGCATGTACCTCTTCTCTGTTTGCGGCAGCGACTACACCGTGGTCTGCAAAGAGATGAAGTACCGCTTTCTTCGACCGTGCCTTGGGCCCGCGATTTACCGCGTCGTGAAGAGCGAGGACGTTGAAGAGAAGGTCAAGCGCGGTGGCGAATTCAACGTCACGCTTGAGCTCGAGGTCTACCAGCAGCAGATCGTGAAGAAAGTCGGCGAAACGCTTGTGGGTCGGTGCGACATCACTTTCCACTGCACGCCGAAAGACATGGTGCGCGATCGCGCGGAACGCCGCAAAGCGCGCGCAAAGCGTCGCGCGGCTTCACCGAACACGCTTGGTTCGCCCAAAGGCACCGAACCGACTTCCGATGACGCGGACGGCCCGTCGGCATGAGTCGTTCTTTGCGTACGGTTCTCTCTGGGTTCGCGCTTGCGACGAGTTGGACATGGTGCATCGGCATGTTCGCGCCAATCGTGATCGGACAACTGATGGGCTGGCCGGGGATCCTCGCCTTCGCGATCCCCAACATTCTCGGTTGCGCACTCTTCGGTTACCTCCGCAGCGCGGAGCGTTCTCGCGAAGAAACGCGCGATCACGCCGCGATGATGGCAGTCTTCTCTGCAGCGACCATCGCGTATCAAGTCTTCTTTGCGGGTTGGCTTTGGGGACGCGTGATCGGGGAGAACTTCCGTATGACGCCGAATGAAGGCACGGCGCTCGCGTCGGGCGCGGTGTTTGGCGCGGCGGTGCTGCTCGCCGCGATCCCGCGCGGAGTTCTTTGGATGCTCGCAGCGATTGCGTATCCGCTCAGCCTCCTCACTTTTGCGTTCTTGCCGTGGTCGTTCATCTTCAGCGGCGAATCGCGCAGCCTCGCGCTCGAAGGCGAATGGGTGCCGATGGACTTGGCACTCGTACTCCCCACGATTGTCTTTGGCTTCGCGCTTTCACCGAACCTCGACCTGACGTTCCATCGCGCGCGGCAAGAAGTTCCCGCGGGCGCGCGGCCGACCAATTTCGCCATCTTCGGCGTGACCTTCGCGTCGATGTTGGTGTTGACCGTGTGCTACCTCGCCGCGGGACCGGGCGCACTCGACAACCCTGCCGTGCGGACGCACATGGCAATTCAACTCGCGCTGACCTCGGCGCTGCACCTCTCGGAACTCCGAGTTGTGCGTCTCGCGCCGAATGCGCGGCTTTTCCTCGGGCTTGGCGCGGGATTCGTCGGGCTGCTTGCGGCACTCCTCGCGCCTCATCGCGAGACATATCTGCGATTCCTTGGGCTTTACGGGCTGCTTTTCCCCGCGTATGCCTTCCTCGCCTTGAGGCTGGTCGGCCGACCGCGACCGATCCACTGGATTGCCCTCCTCGTATCTCTCGCGATCGTGACGCCACTGCTCGATGCTTCGTTTACCGACGAGCCCACGATTTGGACGCCGCTTGCAGTCATGGTTCCCGTCGGAGCAGTGCTCTTGGTCACGCGTCGTCGGCGCGCTCAGGCTTAAAAACGCGCAACTTTCGACCGGAATTGGCCGATTTCCGAGTAACTTCAAGTGCGCGGGTTCGTATCACCCCGCCCCGTGCTGCATAGTGCGGCCCCCTGCGGCCCCCTGCGACACTGTGCGGCCCCCCTGCGACACTGTGCCGCACCGCATCGCATCCCTTCGCTATGGAACACCCACTCACACCACTGCTCAAAAAAGACTTTGACTTCGCCGCGGCGTTGCATCTTCTCAATCGAGCGGGGTTTGGCGGCACACCACAACAAGTGCAAGCCTTGGTGGAGATGGGCCTCGATGGCGCGTTGGATGTTCTCGTCGAGTTCGACACCTCGGAACCTCGCAAGCCTGGCGAGCGTTCCGACGAGGCAGCGCGGCGCGATCGCGGCCCGCTGTTTGCGAACGGCGATTTCCGCCCCGACGTCTTGCGGGAACCAACCCCCGAGGAGCGCGAAGCCTTGCGTCGCGCGCGCACCCAAGGCGATGAAGAAACGATCGCTCGACTTGAAGCGATGCGCCAACAACGCGAACGCGACGATCGGGCGCAACTTGCGCTCATGCAGAAATCGTGGCTGCAGCGCATGATCGAAACGCCGCGTCCGCTCGAAGAGAAACTGACACTCTTCTGGCACGGCCACTTCGCGACGGGCTATCGCACGATCGAGAATAGTTGGCACATGGCGCTGCAGAACGAGATGTTCCGCCGCTACGGATCGGGTGAATTTCAGACGCTCGTGCGGGGCATCATCAGCGACCCCGCCATGCTGCGCTATCTCGACAACAATCAGAATCGTCGACGCAGCCCGAACGAAAATCTCGCACGCGAATTGCTCGAACTCTTCACACTCGGCGAAGGCAACGGTTACAGCGAGCGCGACATCAAAGAAGGCGCGCGCGCATTGACCGGTCGCACCTATCGCGGCAACGACTTCTTCTTCGACAAGGATCAGTTCGACGCAGGACCAAAGTCCATCCTTGGCAAGAGCGGCAACCTCGATGGAAACGCGTTTGTCGCGGCGATTCTCGAGCGTCCTGAGTGCCCGCAGTACATCGCGCGCAAGTTCTATCGATTCTTCGTCAACGATTCGCCGAAGCTCTCTCGCGATGGTGAAGAGTGCGTCACGCGACTCGCACAGGAATTCCGCAAGAACGAAGGCCGAATTCGTCCGACGCTGCGCACGTTGTTCCGCTCGCGGCACTTCTACGCGCAAGAAAATCGACTCGCAGTCATCAAGAGTCCAACGCAGTTGATGGTGCAAACTGTGCGCAGTCTCGGCACGCCTCCGCGCGAAATGAAGTCACTCATTGACGCGGGCGACTTGATGGGACAACAACTCTTCCAACCGCCGAGCGTCAAAGGTTGGGACGGCGGACGCGCGTGGATCAATACCGCCACGCTCTTTGTGCGGCAGAACATCGTGATTTATCTCGTGACTGGGCGTCGCCCGCAGGGATTCGATTGGAGCGAAAGCGAGATGTCGTACGACTCGCTTCCACTCGTCGAACATCTGCGCGACACGCGCGGCGGGCTCGATTCCACTGAGGCAACGCGCGCGCTTGCCGCATTCGCACTTGGCGGGAGTGTCGCCCCAGAGCGACTCGCGCAACTCGAGGCATTCCTTGACAATCTCGATAGTTCTGGCCGCGCGACGGCCATCACCAATGATCGGATCAAGGCACTTCTCTGCCTCATCGGCGCGATGCCTGAGTATCAACTGTGCTGAAGAGTGGACATTCGACCATGCAGAACACCCCATTCACTCGTCGACTCTTCCTGCAACGCGGCTGCGCACTTGCGTCGCTTGCGGCAACGGTGCCCTGCTTCATCGAGCGCAGCGCGCTTGGCGTCCTTGGAAATCCGCTGCTCTCGTCAAACCCAGGCGTTCCCGATCACCGCATTCTGGTGGTCGTTCAACTCGGTGGTGGCAACGACGGCCTCAACACGGTCATCCCCTACGGCGATCCTGCGTACTTCAACGCGCGACCACAAATCGCCGTGCAAGCGCCGGGCGGCACAGGCAACACCGTCGCGCTTCAGCTTGACCAGAACGCGGGAATTGGCCTTCACCCCGCGATGGCTCAACTCAAAGAGCTGTACGACGAGGGACTTGTTTCCGTCGTGCAAGGCGTTGGATATCCGAATCCAAACCGCTCACACTTCACGTCGATGGACATCTGGCAAACCGGACGCCTCGACGCAAAGGGCTCGGGTTGGATCGGTCGCTACTTCGATGCGACGTGTAACGGCACGCCGATTCCCGAGGGTTCAGTTGCAGTTGGTCGCACCGCGCCGCTCGCGATGGAAGGCAACATCCAAAAGCCGATTTCCTTCGAGAATCCTGCGCTGTTCCGCTGGCTCGGCGAAGATTTGCACGGCTCGATGAAGGAGCCCTACGACGCGATCAATCGCGCAGGCTCGCTTGCTGGAACTCCTGCTGAAACGCAAAAAGATTTCTTGATGCGCACCGCGCTCGATGCGCAAGTTGCGAGCGGACGCATCCTCGCGGCGGTCGCCAAGCAGCCGCTGGTGCGCTATCCCGATCACGCGCTCGCGCGTCAACTTCGAACGGTCGGCGCGATGATTCGCGACGGCATGCCGACGCGCGTCTACTACGCGACGATGGGCGGATTCGATACGCACAGTGGTCAAGCAGGTCGACACGGGCAACTCCTCCGACAAGTTTCGGAGTCGGTGGCGGCGTTCCAGCGCGACCTGAAGGAACAAGGCAACGCCGAACGCGTGGTCACGCTTGTGTTCAGCGAATTCGGCCGACGCGTAAAGCAAAATGGCTCGGGTGGCACCGACCACGGAACGGCGGCGCCGGTCTTTGTCATCGGCGCCGGAGTGAAACCGGGCGTTGTCGGACGACATCCGTCGCTGGTCGATCTCGATCAGGGCGACCTCAAGTTCGGTGTCGATTTCCGCTCGGTCTACGCATCGCTTCTCGGCGATTGGATGAAGGCTCCCGCCGATCAAATTCTTCGTGGACAGTTCGCGTCCGCGGGTGTAGTACGTGCCTAAGAGTCCGCGCTATCCTCTCGCCATGCGCACCACCAACGCCATCGCCGTCTCGTTCGTCTTCTTGAGTTTCGCGCTCGCCGCGTGCAACGGCGAATGCAGCGCTCCACCGGCGGACGGCGGCCTCGCAAACGCCGCAAACACGAGTGCTGCGGCGGCAACTGCTCCAGTCGCTTTCACGATCGCCGTGAAGGGCATGCATTGCGAGGGTTGCGAGGGCGCGATCTGCGACAAGGTCGGCAAGATTCCGGGCGTCACCTCGGTGAAGGCAAGCCACGTCGACGAGAAGGTGGATGTGACGGCTCCGGCCGAGTCGCGCGGCGATATCGTCGCGGCGATCAAGAAGCTTGGCTACAAGATTGAGGAGTGAGCTTGAGGGTTGCGGTCGAGAGGTGATGTCGAGAGGGAAGGTCGGCGGCTGCTGCCGCGGGCCGTGCGGAGCCGAGGCCTCTCGCCTCTCGCCTCACACGTCTCGTTTCGGCGCCCTCTCCTCCGCGTGCGAGTCGCGGGCATCCCATCGCGACCACGCGCTCCTGGCCCCGATAAATCGCCACAACGGCCTGAATCATCACGATTTACGCCTTTTTCGCATGCCCTGTGACCGAAGGCCGCGGGATTTTTCGCCTACGTCGGTGCGGCGGGCTCTTCGTCATAGCCACTCCCGCGCGGTTACTCCAAGCGTTTACGAGTGACTGCCCTGTCTCTCTCGGGAATTCTCGACCCTCGACGAAGCACACGGAAATCGAAGTT
>JBJOHQ010000354.1:0-6986 GCA_046047595.1 Planctomycetota bacterium
GTGGTCGGCGACGATGCTGCGCGCGATGCCGCGCTAGCCGCGATTCGTGCGGCGGTTGTTCGCGAGGCTTCGTCTGATATTGCCATCTTTGAAGTACGGGAGAAGGCACGAGCGACGGTCGTTGAAATGCTTCGCGCACTGCTCCCCGAGAGCGTCCGCGATCGTCCGATTCGCGTCCGTTGGAGCGACGAGTCTGATGGCAACGGAAAGCGCGCGCTCGATTGAGTTACAGTGCACGAATGGCCGTGCGCCCCGTGTTTCATCGCTCGCTCCTCGGTCGAAGCATGCTCTTCGGCGTTCTTCCAGCGGCACTTGTTGTTGCGGTTGTCGTGATTCTGAATGGCGTTCGCGCATGGACGAACCTCAGCGGGAGTCTCGAGCGCGACCTTCTGAAAGCGACCGAACTCGTCGCGAAAGAAATCGACATTCGAAACGAACGCACTGTTCGGTTGGTCAAGTTGATGGCGCTCACACAAGAGAGTGGCCAGTTCGGACGTCGAGCGGAAACGCTCGCGTTTCTCGAACGCATCATCCGCGAGAGTCCGGACATTTACGCCGCATACATTGGCTACGAGCCAAACGCCGACGGCCAAGATGCGGAGGGAGCGGGGCCTGGCGTTCCTGCCGAAGCGCTCGGTGAGGGTGGCCGCTTTTATCCATACTTCAAGCGAGATCCGAAGGCTGCCGAAGGTTTGCGCGTCGAGCCGCTGCAAGATGTCGAGGATGACGAGGGACTGTGGTACCGCTTTCCGAAGTCGCGCTACGAGCGATCGGGTGTCCGTGATGCGGTGATTACAAAGCCGTACGAGTATCTCGGCACCGACATCATCGAAACTGTGGTGCCGATCATCATCGATCGAAAGTTCGTTGGAGTTGCGGGGCTTGACGTTGCACTAACAGAGGTGCAAGAGCGCGTTGGCGCGATTGCTGATGAACTTGGCGCCGACATCTTTTTGGAGACCCGCGGGCGATTCATCGCCGCGACAACCGATCGAGCTGGCGGGCCTGCTCTGCGCACGACCGAGCTTGCGCGTTCTCCGCTCGCATCGATCTTCGATGAAGTGCCTGCGCAAGGTGTTCGTCTCGAGGAGCGCGTCGATCCTCTGACCGGAGAGGATGCATTCTTCGTTTCGGCGAGAGTTCCGAATGGTGATTGGCGCATTGTGGTGCGCAAGCCGACGAGTGCCGTGATGGCAGAACTCTCCGGACTCTTCGTCACCAACATGGTGACAGCGATCTTGGGAATCTTTCTCATCGTCGGACTCTTGCTCGTTTTGGTGATTGGGATCAGTCGGCGCGTGCGCACCGCACAAGATGCCGCGGTCCGCATCGCATCAGGTGATCTTTCGCAGCGCGTGCGTGACGAAGCGGGTGCCGACGAATCCGCGGAACTCGTGCGTGCGATGGGTCGCATGAACGACGACCTTTCAAAGATCGTGGGTAGTGTGCGTACGGCGGCGACGCGGCTCGCTTCGTCGAGTGTCGAACTCTCCGCAACGAGTCGTCAACAAGAAACTGCCGCTGCCGCGTTCGGTGGATCCACCGCGCAAATTGCCGCTGCAATTCGCGAAATTTCCGCGACGGGAAGCGAGCTCTTACGCACGGTTGGCTCGGTTGACGCTGGCGCGCGCCGCTCGGCCGAGTCTGCGAGCGCTGGTCGGGAGCGCCTCGACGCGATGGCTTCGACGATGGGGCGACTCGATGCGTCGACCGCGGAAATTGGCGACCGACTGCAGGTGATTTCCGAGAAGGCGTCGGCGATCAATGCCGTCGTTGAAACCATCACGAAGGTTGCTGAGCAAACCAACTTGCTCTCGGTGAATGCAGCGATTGAGGCTGAGAAAGCGGGTGACGCAGGTCTCGGCTTCCTCGTCGTTGCGCGTGAAATTCGACGGCTTGCTGATCAGACTGCTTCGGCAACAACCGACATTGAGCGGATCGTGCAGCAAATGCAAGATGCAGTGACCGCAGGCGTCACCGAGATGTCGCGCTTTACGCGCGAGATGCGCGGTGGCACGTCCGATGTGCAGCGCGTGGCGAATGATCTCGGCGGCATCATTACCGAGATGAATGCAGCAGTCACTGGGTTTTCGGAAGTTGAATCGGGCATGGCCGCGCAAGCGGCTGGCGTTGCGCAAATTGAAGGCGCTGTGCGACAAGTCGCGGATGGCGCGCGACAGACCGCCGCGAGTGTTTCAGAGTTTGGTCGTGTCGCGAGCGAACTTTCGCACTCCGTCGCTGTGCTTCAAGATGCAGTCGAGCGCTTCCGACTGGTGGAAGACGCGTCATCATCAAATGCGTCAGCGGTTTGCACTCGATCGCTTACAACGACTCGCGTTCCAGAGCACTCCGCGGAGAATCTCTGATGTCGGCACCGATGCCTGTCGTACTTGTCACGGTCGGCGGGAAGCGATTTGCGCTTGATGCTGCCGAAGTTGTCGAAGTGCTACCCGCGGTGCAATATCGCCCTGCTGGCACTGGACCAAAGTGGCTTCTTGGTCTCTTCAATTTGCGAGGCGCGCTGCTTCCGCTCGTCGATCTCTCGGTCATCGTGGATGGACAACCAACGAATGTTCGCATGGGAACGCGCATTGTGGTGCTTCGCCTTGAAGGTGATCTCTTCGAAGGTGCAACGCGCTCGGTGGGATTACTCGTGCCTGAGGTCGCAGGTCTTGCGGTGCGCGACTTCCGCGCACCAGGTGCGCACGAAGGATTTTCATTTGCGGGAGCACCGCATCTTGGACCGACGGTCGTCGATGAAGATGGAACGCTGCAACTCCTTCGATGCCGACGACTGCTTGAAGGTGATGCAGCGTTGCGCGAACTTCCCGCGTCGACGGTGGATGGGGGCCTTGGGTGAGCGGTCACCGTTCGAACGACGCGGCGAACAAGCGTGCACGATTCGAGCCGTCGACCGCTGCACTTGACGCGTTGTTGCACCGTCTTGTCACGTCGAGTGCGTTTCCGCCGGCGCTACTTTCTCGAGCGCGTCTTGCGTCGCATCTTGCATCTCGCGCTCAGGAATTGCGCCTCGCATCGATCGATGCGCTGTTGGCTCGCATTGCAGAGGACTCGTCCGAGTATGCGCGCGTCGAAGGCCTCTTTTCGCCGCCAGAAACGTGGCTTTTCCGCTACCCCGAAAGTTACGCATTCTTGCGCGCACGCATCACAGAGAGCGGCGCGGGTGTCTTTCGCGTGCTCATTGCTGGTTGCGGCGGCTGGTGTGAGCCGATCTCGGTTGCCTGCGCGCTGATGGATGGCGCGACGGATTCTCGCCGCATGGAGATCGACGCGATTGATCGAAACCCTCACGTCTTTCGTGGGCAACGTCGCTTCGCGGGACTTGAGATCCGAGGCGGTATTCCAGAGTGGGCGGAGCGTTGGTTTGATCGAGACGACGCGGGGCTGAACGCGAAACGCGAGGTTTGCGACGTCATTCGACCGCGCGTGGCGGATGTGCTTACGGTGGTTGACGAGTCTGTTGCAAGTCGTGCGCGCTACGACGCGATTCTCTTTCGCAACGTCGCGATCTATCTCGATGATCAAACGCGCACGCGGATTTTCCGAGGGTTCGCCGAGATTGTTTCCAACGATGGTGTGTTGCTCGTCGGACACTCTGAAACATTCGCTGCCGCTGAAGCGACGGGTTTTGCGCCGTTGCCAGCGGTTGGTGTCTTCGCGCTGACGGCGAAAGCACCGCAAAGGAAGGCGATCGAATCTGCCGCGCAGGATCGAACGAGTGCGCAGTCACGCATGGTGAAGCGATCGCCAAGCATGCAGCAACATCAGCCTGATGCGACGCCGCCTGAACGAGCCACCGAAAGAAATCAGCGTGCTCCGAGCACAGGAGCGCCCGAGGCTGCGCGCGGGAACACGCAGGAGGAATTGACTCCTGCGTCGTACATCTCGCGCGCCCGGGAACTCGAGGCTTCTGGCGATCTCTTTGGCGCATGGCAAGCCGTCGGAAAGGCGCTCTATCTCGATCGAACTGACGAGGCGGCGCTTGTACTCGCGGCGCAACTCGCGGAGAAGCGCGGCGATCCCGCCGAGGCGCAACGGCTCCGCATGCGCGCACTGCACTCGCATCTCGCCAACCATTCGATGCGCGATCGGCCTGCGTGATAGGCTTCCTTGACTCCCGACTTCCGAGTCGTGCACAACGACTGAAACAAGAGATGGCTGATACTCCGGAACAACCCCGCCTCGCTGAACCTGACGCGACGACCGAGCAAATGCTCGCACAGTCGGATCAGGCGTTGGCGCGTATGCGGCGGCTTCTTGATCGGCCGCTGAGTGCGAGCGATCTGGAGGAGAACACACGACTTGTCGCGCAACGCGTGCAGGAAACGCGTGGCACCGATCAAGGCGTGTCGAGCATTCTTGTCTTTCGCGTTGGCGCTGAGCGATTGGCGCTCAATGCCGAAGCGACGCATCGTGTCGTGCCGATTTCGCCTGCGCGCCGCGTGCCGCACCGTTCGAACGAAGTCTTTGCGGGTGTCGCCAACATCGGCGGAGAACTGCTCCTTGTCGCGCGACTCGGCGCGGCACTCGGCTTGAGTCTGCACGAGAAACCAAGCCATTTCATCGTGATTGGTGGCGCTGGTGCACGTTGGGCATTCGCGGCCGACGTCGTTGAAGGTGTGCGTCGCATTCGTTGCGCCGAACTCGTGCCTCCGCCGACGACCGTGCGACATGCCATCGACGGATGTGCACAGAGCATCTACCGCGAGGCCAATGCAGCGCATGGACAGGCACTGCTCACAGTGCTGGACAGCGTGAAACTGTGCGCACTCTTTGCGAGGAGTATCGCATGAGTGACCTTGGTGGCTTCAGTTTGCACGAACTCTTCAAAGGCGAAGCCGAAATGCATGCGGCTGCGTTGAGCGAAGGTTTGGTGCAACTCGAAGGTACGAGTAATGCCGCCGCCGTCGAACCGCTTATGCGCGCGGCGCACTCCATCAAGGGTGCAGCGCGCGTGATTGGTCTCGATGTTGCGGTGCGACTCGCGCACGCGATGGAAGATGTGCTCGTCGCGATGCAGAAAGGTCGCGAAGCGATTCAAGCCTCGCGGATCGATCAACTGTTGAAAGGAACGGATCTTCTCGCGTCACTCGCGCGGGTCGAAGAATCTGAAGTTCCTGCGTGGACTGCGACAAACGACGCAGCGGTGACGGCGCTCGTCGAGTCGCTTCGTGTCGCGCCACCAACAAGCACTGCGAGCACGGCAAGCGCGGCAAGCACGGCGAGCGCTGCAACCACCGCAACCACCGCAAACGTCGCGATTGCTGCAAACGTTGAGGAACCGCAGGAGGTACGCGAGGAGCCCGCAGTTTCAATCTCCGATCCAGAGATGCCTGCGACGGCGGCTCAGGACGCGCGCGCGTCGGCGCACCGAGATGACGCGGCCGCGAGCACGCTGCCTTCAGTGCCACAGGATCACGCCACCGCCGCGGTATCGCCGCATGCGACACCAGCAACGCCATCCGCGCGTGCAACTTCGGTACGCGTGACCGCCGAGAAACTCGATCGCTTGCTGCAACTCGCGGGCGAAACCATGCTCGAATCGCGACGTCTTGCTGCGATTCGCGCGGAAGCTGGAGAACTCAAGCGCGAATTGACGCGGCTTGAAGACGAACTCGATCAACTACGAAGTGTTGTTCGACGCGCAGGGCTCGAGCCGTCGTTGCTCGCGCCGGCGCGCGGCATTCTTGATCGCAGCCGAGGTCGCGTGCTCGCGCATCTCTTGACGGTTGAGAACGCTATTCGTCGCGGCGAAGAGACTTCGACGCAGCTTTATCATGAAGTTCTCTCGAGTCGCATGCGGCCATTCTCTGACGTGACCGCAGCGCTTCCGCGGACTGTTCGCGATGTCGCGCGCGCGCTTGGCAAAGACGCGAAACTCGAAATCATCGGCGAAAGTGTGCCCGTTGATCGCGACATTCTTGCGCGGCTTGATGCTCCGCTCAATCACATGCTTCGAAACGCGATCGATCACGGCATTGAGTCGCCGGATGAACGACGCGCACGCGGAAAGTCTCCGCAGGCAACCTTGCGCGTCGAAGCGCGACATCATGCGGGTCAACTGCGCGTTCGCGTGTCGGATGATGGACGCGGTATCGATCTCGATGCGCTGCGCGAGCGCATCGTGCGGAAGCAACTCGCCTCGAGTGAGATGGCTGCAGGCCTCGATCGACAAGAGTTGCTCGAGTTTCTCTTCCTGCCTGGCTTCTCGACGGCGCAAAAGGTGACGGAGTACTCGGGCCGCGGTGTTGGTCTTGATGTTGTTCAAACAACCGCCCGCGAGATCGGTGGTGTCGCGCGTATTCACACCGAACTTGGCAAAGGAACGGTCTTTGAACTCGATCTCCCGATCACGCTCTCGGTGATTCGCGCGTTGCTTGTCGATGTCTGCGGCGAAACGCTGGCGTTTCCGCTCGCGCGTATTGATCGCGTGGTCCAGCCGGAACGCGCGGCGATCACCACCGTCGCCGGGCGCATGCAGTTCATTCTTGAAGACGCCGATGCAGTGCAAGGCTCAACGACGACTGCGGCAAGCGTGACAACGTCGATTGGCATCGTCGAAGCGGGGCGAGTACTTCAACTCGGTGAACCGCGCACGGATGTTGATCGCGCCAACATCGTGGTGCTCGGCAGCGGAGATGAGCGATACGGCTTTGCGGTGGACGGGCTTGTGGGTGAAGAAGATCTTGTTGTGCGCGCGTTGGATGAGCGGCTCGGGAAGGTCGCGCATCTTTCGGCGTCGGCGGTGCGTGAGAACGGCGATCCAGTGCTCATCGTCGACACGGAGGACGTCATTCAATCGGTGCGCATGGCGCTCAACGAAGGGCGTTTGCGCGGTGCGCGGCCTGCGATCGAGAACTCAGCGCTGCGTCTGCGTCGCGCGCTTGTTGTGGATGATTCCGCAACCGTGCGAGAGGTTGAACGCCAACTGCTGCTTCGTATGGGATTTGCCGTTGAAACAGCAG
>JBJOHQ010000355.1:0-3072 GCA_046047595.1 Planctomycetota bacterium
ATGCTGGGCGAGAACCTTCTCGTCTCAACGATTCTCGCCGAAGGCCTCGACCACGTTCGCTTCGTTGAAGCGTCTCGCGAAAAACGCGGAGAAACACGCTCAGAACTCTTGATTGAACTCGAAGCCGAGCACGCGGTTGCGCGGCTCGTTCTTTCTCATGCGAATCCCGAGGAACCGCTGCGATGAACATCAAAGCGCTCGATCTAGACCGAGAGTGTGCTTCGAAGCACGCGCAATCTGTGCGAAACTCGCGCTCTTTCCGACGCGAACGCACTTTACGTCGTTCGCGCGACACGCATCATCGCCCCGCGCGCGGCTCCGCAGTGTTGCTCGCACTTGTTGCAGTTGGCGTCGCGACGCTGCTTGGACTCTCGCTCGCTGCAACCCGTGATGCGAACGTCGCTGCGAGTCACAACCTTGCGCACGCAGCGTCGGCACGCGCTGCCGCGGCGGGCGCGTTAGAACTCGCGGTCGAACTGTTGGCCGACGCTGAAACCAGCGATCCGCAAGCACTGGTCGACGCCGATGGCGTGCTCTTTGACCAACTCGCGATTGGCGACGCCACTGCGAACGCACGCGTCGTGGATCTCGCCACGGGCCTTGCGGCCGGCCCCGATTCCGACGCGGTCGAACTCGTTGTCCAGGGCGTTTCAGGTGGCATCGCGCAGATCGCGCGCGCCGTGGGCCGCATGCCCCGACCAAACGCAGCGCCTGAGGCGGATCTCGACTGCTCCGAGTTCGCGCTTCTCGCAACGGGAAGTCTCTCGATCGAAGGTGACGCGCTGCTCGCGCTGTGGCCAAACGCGCCACTTGCGGTACTCGCCGAACCTGTCGCGTATGGCGTCGCGGACGGTTCACGCAGTCGTATCTCGACTTCTCCAAACGCAAGTTTGCATGGAACAGTCGCGTTGTGCGTCGGCAGTTTTGCCCTTGATGAAGCCGCGCGCGATGAGAACCTCGCAGAACAGTCGCTCTTCATCCCTGCAACCATTCACGTCCCAATGACCGCACGACCGGAGGAACGCACCGTTTCTCCTGAAAGCGAGAGTGCTGGGGCCGCGACGCTCGATGGCTACGTCGCATTCGATATGTCACCGGACGGCGACATGCGCGTTCCGGCGCGCGCGGCGACGACCATTCGCGGTGTCCGTGCCTTTGACGTTGGTGGTGATCTCCGCATCGAACGCGGTTCGAATGTTCGAGTAGAAGGCGAAGCGGCCTTTGTTGTGCGAGGTGATCTCGTCATCGAACCCTGCAACATTGAGGTCGCGCCCGGCGCAATGCTCTCGATGCTTGTGATCGGCGATGTCGTCATCGAGAGTGCGTACGTTGGCGGAGAGCGCTCAAATCCCGAGGAATTCCGCGACGCAACTGGGCGCGCCGGTTATGACGGCGGAGCATCGCGCGTCTCGATTCTTGTGGAGGGTGCGAGCGAGATCACACTTCGCGAAGGCAGCGTTGTGAAGGGCGAGCTCTACGCGCCGCGCGCGAACGTGTCCATCACTTCACGCAGTGCGATGTACGGGCGCGTACTCGGTGCCAACGTCACGCTCGGCACAGGCACCGCGATTTTCTACGACCCAGCGCTCGACAGTCGACGCGGTTGGAGTGCGCGGAGCAGTGGTATCTGGACTGAGTCTGGCGCCGTCCAACCTTCGATTCGCGAAGTCGAACGACTTTCTTTCGACGATCTTTCGCAATTCGCGGAGGCCACGGGAATCTCGCCGACTGTTTCTCCCGCGTTTGTTCCGGTCGCACTCGAGTCGCAAGTTGCCGACGTTGAGTTGGTCGAGGCGCGCAACGGTACAGGCTCCAATGCGCGCGAAGGTCGCGTGCGCACATTCGCGCGCGGCATCATCACCGCGATTCAAACACAGATTGCAAACAGGCGTGGCGTGTTGTCCCGCGCAGCCGAAGGCAGCAGCGAACGAGCGACAAACAACACCTTGCTTGACGCACTGAAGAAGGATGCGTTCACGAACGATACGTTCACGAAGGATGTCTTCACCTCGCTTGGCTTTGACACTCCGCGCGCGATCGATGATTGACGAGTCACGCATCATCTCGATCGAACAGGAGCTTCCTTGGGCATTCGACTGAATGAGACTTCGTACGAGCGGGATTCTGTGGGAGTGACACGACGCGACGTTTCGCACGCGAAAGGGAAAGCTCGATGAGCCCGAACAAACTCTCCACGCTCTTGGCGCCTCGCACGAGCCATCACGCTTGGCGTCGCGCGTTTAGTTTCGTTGAGGTGTTGGTTGTCGTCGGAATTCTTGGGCTCTTCGCCGCGCTCGTCATTCCCCGACTTGCGAGCGCGCGATTGCCGCTCGCGACACCGGTCGAGAACACACTTGAAGCGGATCTGCGACTTGCGCGTACCGAAGCGATCGCGCGCTCGAAGCCCATCGTCTTTGTTGTTGCAGAAGGCGGCGATGCGTGGTGGATTGCCGACGCAACAACTCCGAGCGAACCCATCGATCGCACGAGACGCGAATTTGGTCGCGGCGCACTCACTGAGCTCCATGGTGTCACGATCGAAGTTGCGAACGTCGTTCCGAATATGGAACTCGAAAGCGAACTTGTCCCTTCGGAAGATGCGCGCCACGCGGATGGAGTCTCCGTCGTGGCCACGTTCGACGCACTCGGAACACGCGACAACGACGTCGTGTATTTCACCGCGCGAGATGAGCGCGGCTTGCGCTTCGCCCACTGGACACTGCCCGCGGGGCGCACACGACTCGCGAAAGTCGAGAATTGAGCAGCAGCATCAGTCGACACGACTGATCTGCGCTCTCACGCTCCCATCACCGGCGATGTACGGACGACGCGCGGATGCAACCCCGCCGCGCTGACTTCACTCGCTGCAAGGTCCCCAATAGGTAAGAATCGCGGTGAGATCGGCCGCGTCGACTTCGCCTGATCCATCGATATCTGCGCGCGGGTACTTGCCCCCATCTGTTCCCCACGCACTGATGACCGCCGCAAGATCGACCGCATCGATCACGCCCGTTTCGATCACATCCGCGTCAACACAACGAAGGCACACCGAGCCGCCTTCGCAGCAATCTG
>JBJOHQ010000356.1:0-2649 GCA_046047595.1 Planctomycetota bacterium
CGCTGCGAGCGCAGTTGGAAGCGCGACGGCACCGTGCGGCAGCGCTCGGATGGCGGCACGCTTTCTGATCGTGACGCAGAGGCGCTCGGGATCGCGTAACAACCGAAGTTGTCGAGTGTGACCCGAACGCACAACGGACCTTTCGTTGTGCGTTCGGCCTTTTTGCGGGCGCCGAGACTTCCGAATCGCGCCCGCGTCAAGTAGAGTTCAGGGCGATGGTTCCGAACATCGATTCCCTCGTCGTCTCCGTGCTTGCGGAAGCAGGCCCGAACCTTGGTCGTGCGGCAGGCCGCCTGCACCCGCTGATCGTCCACTTTCCGATTGCGCTTGGCCTCGTTGCCGTCGCGGTCGAATGGTGGCGCAGTCTGAGTCGACGCCAAGGGTTGTCTCCGTTGACGCTGCCGCTTCTCACGATGGCAGCGGTTGCGGCGGTCTTCTCAACGGCCTCGGGCTGGATCAATGCGAGCTTCGAGTATGGCGGCGACGATTCGTCGACTCTGGCGCTCCACCGTTGGATTGGTACGGGCACATCGGTCGTTCTCGTTGCGCTGACGTGGTGGTGTTGGATTCTGACGGCCGAACTCGCGAAGGGCGGGGCAGCGGCGATCGCGAGCCTTGGGAGCTTCCGTTGGGCCGCACTCGTTGGCGGCATTGCGGTGAGCGTGACAGGGCACCTCGGCGGCGATCTCGTGCACGGCGAGGGTTACCTCACGAAGGTCCTGTTTCCCGGAACGCTCGCGGAACCT
This sequence comes from Planctomycetota bacterium, assembly GCA_046047595.1. Lineage (GTDB taxonomy): Bacteria > Planctomycetota > Phycisphaerae > Phycisphaerales > SM1A02 > QWPT01. The sequence continues at coordinate 747 of JBJOHQ010000356.1, forward strand.
GCGGAGCGTGAAGTTGGCGATGGCGGGGGATCCGCCTCGGATCAGGTTTCGGTGCAATCCATCTCGCTCTCTCCCGACGAACAGTTCTTCTTGAATGATGTCCGTCCGATTTTCGAGGCGCACTGCTTTGAATGCCACGGCGCACGCAAGCAAAAGGGAGGCCTTCGCATGGATACGAAGGCGTGGCTCTTCAATGGAGAAGAAGCGGACTGGACGGTGCTTCCTGGGAAGTCCGCGGAGAGCCTCCTGGTGCACCGCGTTGAACTCGATCGCGCAGACCCGGATGCGATGCCGCCTGAAGGCGATGGGCTGAAGCCTGAGGAGATCGCGAAGATTCGCAAGTGGATCGACGCGGGTGCGCCGTTCCCTGACACTCCCGTGCAGCCCATTGGCGCACCAGGCATTTCAAGCGCGGCGACGAATGCCGCGTTGGCAGCCGCGGGGACGGTCGCCATTGCTGGCGGTTCGACCGTCGAGATTTCGCCCGCAGTTCGCGCGAAGGCCGACGCGGCTACGAAGGCGCTGATCGCTCGCGGCGTGCTCGTGCAACCACTCGCAGCAGAGAGCGCGTTGCTCGATGTGAACGCGAGTCGTGCGGATCCAGCGATTGGCGACGCAGACGCGGCGCTTCTCGCAGACCTCGCGCCCGTTGTTGCGAATCTCAACTTGTCGAAGTCGGCGCTGACGGACGCGGGCCTCGCGACGATTGGCACGATGCCACACCTCGAGCGTTTGCGGCTCGACGGAACGGCGGTGGGTGACACGGGCCTGGCGGCACTTGGCACCCTCGCGCGGCTTGAGTCGATCAATCTTGTTGGCGCGAAGGTCACGGCGAAGAGCGCTGCGTGGTTCGGCGGTCAGCCGATGCTTCGCCGCGTCTACGTTTGGCAAACCGAACTCGACACGCCCGAAGCGACGAAGGCGATCGTCGATGGTCGTGCATCGGGGCCGAAGTTGGAAGTCATCGGCAAGGATCTTCCGCTCGCGCAGCCAACGACTCCACCGCAGCCGGAAGAGCCAGCGAAGAATTCGAACGACGCGGCCGCCGCGCCCGCGGGCCAGTGATCGATGTGCGCGAGTTTGACCAATGCACGCGAGGAAGTGCGGGCTCGCGTGAACAATTCCTGTCGCGCGTCCACCCACGGCAGCGGAGAGAATTTTTAGAAAATTCTCTGGCTGAATTTCGCGTCGGTATTTCTGCCAGAAAGTCTGGAACGGTCTGTGTACTTCGGTACGCTTCCGCCCATGCATTCGCCTACGTCGACTGACTTCAACTTCCGTGACTCACGCCGCGCCTTCATTCGCACGACTGCAGGTATCGCCGCGCTCGCGCCATTTTCGAACGCATTCGCTTCCGCCATTCTCGCGGGCGAAGTGACGACTGGCTCCGGCGACTTTCAGTATCGCGTCGAGCATGACTGGCTGATGCCGCCGGAAGGTCTTGCGTGGGGCGACACGCACGGTGTTGCGCAAGACACTGCGGGCAACATCTACATATCGCACACTGTGGGTGGTGGCGCGACGAAGGATGACGCTATCTATGTCTTCACGAAGGATGGCAAGTTCGTTCGTTCGATGATGCCGCAATTGAAGGGCGGCGGTCACGGGCTCGACATTCGCACGGAGAGCGGCGAGGAGTTCCTCTATCACTGCGACGTGAATCGCCGACGCGTGCTCAAGACGAAGCTTGATGGCACGGTTGTTTGGGAGAAGGGCGCGCCAGTGGAGGCCGAGTTCGCGGGGGCGAAGATCTACGCGAACGAGAATGATTGGAATCCGACCAACGTCGCGTTCATGCCAAATGGCGACATCTTCGTCGGTGATGGTTACGGCAAGAGTTTCGTGCACATCTGGTCGAAGGACGGCGCGCACAAGGCAACGATTTGTGGCCCCGGAAGCGGTG
>JBJOHQ010000357.1:0-3994 GCA_046047595.1 Planctomycetota bacterium
TCCTTGGTGATCTCGAGGGCATCGTTGAGCCGCAGGAGAAGCGGCGACGCATCGGTCACCGATTCATCGACGTCTTCAAAGAGGCGGCGAAGTCGATTCCGGGCGATGTGAAGTTCTTGGCGCAGGGAACGCTCTACCCCGACGTCATCGAATCTGGCCACGGGCACTCTGGAACGAGTGCGAACATCAAGTTGCACCACAACGTCGGTGGTTTGCCGGAGCAGTTGGGCTTCGAACTCGTCGAACCGATGCGGCTTCTCTTCAAGGATGAGGTTCGCGCGCTCGGTGAAGTGCTCGGACTTCCCGCGCAAATCGTGTGGCGGCATCCGTTCCCAGGTCCGGGTCTCGCGGTACGCGTGATCGGCGATATCACGCGTGAGAAACTCGATGTCCTGCGCGAGTGTGATCGAATCTTGCTCGAAGAAATCGTGGCTGCGAATCTCTATCGCTCGACGAGTCAGGTTTTTGCGGTGCTTCTCCCCGTCAAGTCGGTTGGCGTGATGGGCGACGGGCGCACATACGACTCGACGGTTGCGATTCGCGCGGTCGACACGCAAGACTTCATGACCGCAGACTGGTCGCGGATTCCGTACGACGTGTTGGCGCTGATTTCGAATCGCATCATCAACGAAGTCAAAGGCGTGAATCGCGTGGTGTACGACATCTCCTCGAAGCCGCCTGCGACGATCGAGTGGGAGTGAGCACGCGCGGGATTGGAGCGGTCGCCGCTGCGGCGGCTCGTATTTAGAGCGGTCGCCGCTGCGGCGGCGACCTTTGGCGAGATCCACGCCAGAGCGAGCAAGTTGCGAAGCAGGTTGCGAGCGCTCCGATACGTCGCGGTCGCCGCTGCGGCGGCTCCCTCTGGCGCGATCTACGCCAGAGCGAGCAAATTGCGAAGCAGGTTGCGAGCGCTCAAACCACGCATCTCGGCCCCCTCGGATTCACTCCGAGGGGAGCCGGCCAGAGCGAGGGCGCGGCAAGAGCCGCGCTCGAGCGCTCAAACTACGTCGCGAGCGCATTAACGCAGAATCGACTGCCGCTCGATCATCAGTTGCAAGGTCTGGCAGATCAGATCAATCTCGCGTTCGCCAAGTTCCGTTGAGAACGGCAACGCGATGAGTCGATCCGCGGCGCGCTCCGAAACAGGGAAGTCGCCTTCCTTATGCCTGCAGCCATTGTGCTCAGAAGCAAACGCGGGTTCGTGTGGCAACACGTGAACCACGCTGGTCGCGGCGATGTCGTGTCGCAGTAGCCCTTGCACGATTGAATCGCGATCGTCGCGCGAATAGCGCTCGGAGAGGCGAACCGCGAAGTGGGACCAACGGACGGTGCCCTCGACACATGGCGCAGGAAGCACAAGATCGGGATGCATCGCAAGCCGACGGAGGTATCCGTGGAACACATCGTCGAGCTCTGCTGAAATCTTCTCGAAATTCTCGAGCCGCACCGCGGCGAACGCGGCCTGAAGCGCGCCCATGCGTGCATCGCCGCCTACGCGTTCGATGCGACGAATACCGCCGAGTCGCTCCCACTCTTGGCGAGGTTCAACGCAGCCGCCATTTCGAATCAGCCGAAGTGCGTGCGCGAGATTGTCTTCGTTGGTGACACAGACAGCGCCGCCCGAACCAATCGTCGATTCGCGCTCGCCGAGTGCAACGACCGCGATCCGGCCAAAGCGACCAACGGGGTCGCGTCCGATGCGGCCACCAAGTCCGCCCGCAAGCACTTCAAGCATCGGTAGTTCGTTGCGCGATGCAATCGCGACGATCTCATCGAGGCCCTTCGGTTCGCCGTGCGTCGCGACACCTACGAGGACGCGTGTGAGTCCAGTGACGCGCGCAGCCGCGTGTGTTTCTCGCAGCGTCAACGACTTGGGATCGACATCGGCGAAGAGCGGACGCGTTCCAACGCGCAGTGCGGCATTCGCAAGAACCGATGGTCCGAGTGCTGGCAGAACAACTTCGGTGCCATGCACCGCACCGAGTGCCTCGAGTGCCGCTTCGATCGCGGCGCCGGTCGAGGAGAACGCCACCGCAAGTGGCCGTCTTACAAGATCGGCAACGAGATGCTCGACGCGTTCTTCAAGCACACGCTGATCGCCGCGCGCCTCGCGCAGTATGCGCTGCATCTCGAGCCATTCCGCGCGATTTGGTTCGTGCATACCGAGACGGATGGGATCGCTCATCGAAGTGACCCTTCTGCGCGAGAATCAGCGTGGATTGTGGGATTCGAAGCAGGCGCCGAACTCGGCGTTGATTTCGTGCTCGGATCTGTGGACGAGTTGGTTGTGGGCGCGGTGGCTGGCGCTGTGGCCGGCGCTGTGGCTGGCGTTGAAGTCGTTCGCGCGGTGGAGGTTGGTGTTCCACCCGCCGCGCCATCCGACGTTGCGTCGGCAGATGTCAGCAGTGCGATCGCATCGTCGGTGCGTTTCGCGTGACGAAGCCAAAGCCACGCGGCTTGTGTTTGAATCACAGGTGAAACGCCCGTGCCGCCGCCGGCAACGGTCGCGAGTTCGCGCAAGACATCTTCGCTGACGCTGTCCGCGTGGCGCGCACCGAGGACAGCGATCATCGCTTCGCCGCTTCTTGAAGATTTTCCGCGCATGGTGGCGGCCACTTCGGCGGCCTCTCGTGTACCCGCCGAGGCGAGCGCGAGGATGAACGTCTCTTGAAGTGTGCGATCGTCTTCTACGGAAGCGAGCAGCGCAGTGAGTTCGGTCGGTGCAACTTGTGCGAGGCGGGCGATGGCGCGCGTGAGACTCTCGATCAAGGGTGCTGCGGCTCGGCGCTCTTCAATGAGGTACTTCGCCGCCGCGAGTCCGAGTGCACGCTCAGCGCTGTCGCCAAGTCGGAGTGAGCCTTCCGTCGCCGCGCGCAATGCCACGCGGTGCTTGAGCGCGAGAAGTTGCGCGTAGGCATCTTGATCTCGATTCTCACCGATTGCAGTGCCTGCGTCCGCGAGCGCTTCAATCAGCGCGTCGCCATTTCGGAGCCGATCCCACTCGGCCTTTGGTGCGCGAACACCACTCGCGAGGAGCACCGCCGCATGGCGCATGAGTGATGTTTGCGAGCGGTCGCGCTCGAGGCGCGCCGCAAGAACTGGATACGCAACGTCCGGCGCGAGTACGAGGAGTGAGCCAATCGCGCGCAATCGCGCGTCGTCGGCAACGTCGGGAAGTTCGATCAGCGATGCGATGAAGGGCGCTGCGCCTTTCAGATTGTTTGCGCTCGAACCCTCGGCGGCTTGCGCAATGATCGCGGCTCTTGTCTTGGGCGGAAGCCCGGAGAGTGTGGCGCGCGCACGGTCGGCGGCCGCGGGATCTGCGCTTCCGAGATCAAGAAGAAGTGCGGTAGCGAGTACGGCGACTTCAGGAGTGCGAGACTCCGTGAGTTTCGTCACGAGTGCGACATCGGGCGTTCCGCCAACTTTGCGGAGCGCGCACGCGAGTAGCAACTTCTGCGGGGAAGGAAGATCGTCCCACGCGAGCATCGCATTGATGCGGTCGGCATCGAGCATGCCGAGACCAACCGCCGCAGCGACCGCAGTCTCACGATCGCCTTCACCCGGAAGTGCGCCCACAAGATTCGTATCGATCTTGCCGGACACGTCGAGCTCTGCGAGTCCAAGCACGCTGTCGACGCGCAGCGACCAGTCGTCACTCTTCAGCAACTTCTCGAGCAACGGCTTGAGTTGTGCGTCGCGCAACTCGCGCAGCGAAACCATGCCTGCATGTTGTTCGGCGTCGTTGCTTGAACCGATCGAATCGCGCAAGGCGCGCGTTGCAGAGTCGTACGGATCGACCGGGCCATACTGCGCCGAAACGGGAGTGGTGCTCACCAAAAGTACGGAGGTCGCCGCGACGAGACATGCGCGCAACGACTTGGCGACGGAGGACGTCCCGCTGATCGCTCGAAAGGGCAGAGCGCGAGCCACGCGCTGCGCGTCACGCGCAGTCGAATCGCGACGAACAAAATCGATCCCAAGACTCATCCCT
>JBJOHQ010000358.1:0-7037 GCA_046047595.1 Planctomycetota bacterium
ATCGCAGGAACTTGCGACTCCGTCACGCTGAGGCGCGAGAGTTTCGCGACCTTTCGAATATCTGCGTCGGTGAGGCTGTCGGACATTCCCGAAAGGTAGCAGACCGTCGGTTGGAGGTCGGAGCCGGGTGGTTCGCACGGGTGGTTCGCACGGGTGGTTCGCATGGGGGGTGGGCACGGGGGAACGGGCACTGTCGATCGGGCACTGGCGAACGCGCTCCGCCAACAAAGGCCGAACAGGCCTCGACCTATAGTGCCCGACTTCCTGTTTCACGATGGGAATCTTTGCTTCGCGTGCGTCCGCTGCCTGCATGCGGGCGAACGCAGCGATCTCCCCGTCGGCATCGCGTGCATCGCAATTCAGAATCCGGTCCCTGCATGTCATCTTCTACGAATCCGCCGCTTCCGCTTTCCTCCAAGATTTTCCGCGGCGTTGTCTGCCTCGCGCTCGTCGGCGCGGGATTTGGCGTCGTCGGCGCGCTTGTTGCGACGAAACCTGATGCGGGGCGGAATGCCACGAAGGCGCCGCCGCCGCGCGTTGCAGTTCTTGAAGTCGCTCCGATAGAAATCGAGGCGTTTGTTCGCGGGTACGGCACGGCGCGCGCGCTTGAAAGCGCGGATGTTCCAGCGCGCGTCGGCGCGGTTGTCGCGCGACTGGGCGAAAATTACGCGGCGGGACGCACTGTCGCAAAGGACGAGGTACTTGTTGAACTCGACGCGACCGACTTTCGCGAGCAAGTTGAAATTGCGCGCGAGGCGATTCGCGCCATCGAAGCGCAGATGGCGGTGATTGAAACGCAAGCGAGTGCGGCGCGTGCCACGGCGGAACTCATCGTGCGCGAGAAGGAACTCGCCGCAAACGATCTTGCACGCGTTGAAGCTGCCGCGCGCGAAGGTGCTGCCCAAGCGCGCGAAGTTGACTTGGCCCGCGGCGCGCTCATCGCGGCAACGCGCGCGTCTGTTGCGGCGGAAGACGCGGTTGCATCGATTCCTCCGCGTTTGCAAGCGTTGGCGGCGCAGAAAGCCGTTGAAGTTGCGCGACTGAAACTCGCCGAAAGTTCGACGGAGCGCTGCGTGATTCGCGCGCCGATCGCGGGGGTGTTACAGAATGCCGATCTTGAACTCGGCGAATCGGTCGGGTTGAGTCAGGTCGTCGCGCGCATCGTGAATCCTGCGCGTATCGAGATTCCGCTGCGGATTCCCGCGTCGATGCGCGCGCTCGCGCCGATGGGCGCGCGCGCTGAGATTTTGATGCGAGACGGCGGTCGACGTATCGATGGCATCGTTGCGCGCGTGGCGCCAGAAGATGACGTTGCGACGCGCACGGCAACCGTGTTTGTTGAACTCGACGAACGCACGCGCGACGGCCGTGAAAGTGCTCGACCGACCAACACGACTGGTCAAGAGTCGCCTGAGGCGATCAAGATGATCGCTCCCGGATCTTTCGTCGAGGCACGCATCGTGGCGGGTCACCCGATTCAACGCACCGTTGTGCCAAGACGCGCGATTCGCGATGACTTCCTGCTGCTTGTCGAGAATGGTCGCGTGCGACCGCAGCGCGTTTCGGTTGATTTCGCGCATGCTGAGCCGATTCCGTCGACAGGCATTGCCGACACTGATTGGGCCGTTCTCATCGACGCGCTCCCAACGGGCGCGATGGTGGTGCTCGATGGATCACGCAGCCTCGCCGAAGGTCAAGAGGTCACGCCGCTCACACCCACGGACGCAGCCGCGATGGAATCGCCTCGCGCAGGTGACGGCGCATGATTCGCACCCTCGTTGATTTCTGCGTGCGGCGCAGCGTGCCTGTCACGCTCTTGATGTGGACGCTCCTCATCGGCGGCGCGGTTGCGCTGCTGTCGATGCGGCGCGAGTTCTTCCCTGAAACCGCTCCGCAAGCGGCACGCATCGTGCTCGTCTATCCAGGTGCATCGCCGAAAGAAATCGAAGAGTCGATGGCGCGCAAGATCGAAGATCGCGTCGTTGATGTCGAAGGCGTTGACCGCATCGAAACGCGGCTTTCGGAAGGTACCGGCGGGATCACCGTCAAGTTGAAGGCCGGCTTCGACGCGGACAAGGCGATTGAAGATATTCGCCTCGCGATTGAGCAGATCAACGATCTGCCGCCGGAAGCTGAACGCGTACGCGTCTTCGACTTCAAGCCGAATTTTCCGACGATCATGGTGACCGTCGCGTCGGAGGCAGGCGAGGAGTACATCAAGCGTGAATTGCGCGCCATTCGCGACGATCTCAAGACGCTCGACGGTATGGGCACGCTTGTCGAGATTGGTCTGCGTCCTCGCGAGATTCACGTGGACATCGATCCGTCCGCGCTGCTTCGTCATGGACTGCGGCTCTCGCAAGTGGCCGAGCTTGTGTCGGCATCCATGGCGGAAGTTCCAGGTGGAACGGTGCGTACGGATGCTGCGAATCTCTCGGTGCGCACGGTCGGAAGCGCAGAGGATGTCGAATCGATTCGCGGCATCGTGTTGCAGAGTGCGACCGACGGCTCGCGGCTCTTGCTTGGTGAAATCGCCGAGGTGCGCGAGAATTTTGACGACGTGCCGCAAGTGCGCCGATTCGGCGGATTACCTGCAGGCACGCTCGTTGCCTTCAAAGAAGGTGATCAAGACGCCGTTGAGATTGCGGAGTTGGTGCGTGGATATGTCGCGGGTCGAAATGGTGCGCCGCCACGGGACCGTATGGGAGATCGGCTGATCACCACGGCGTGGGAACGCGGCTACGAACTTGGGCGAACACGTCCCGCGGTGCACGGAACACTCGCTCAACACAACGATCTTGCGCGCATCATCGAAGGTCGTTTCGAGTTGCTTTCAACGAACGCGATTCAAGGCGCAATTCTCGTGTTCATCGTGCTTCTGCTTGGACTGAATCGCGTCGCAAGCGTGTGGGTGATGGTTGGCATTGTGATCGCAGTCGCATGCACGCTGATGTTCATGCAGGCAACCGGCGTCACGCTCAACCTCATCACGATGTTCGGACTCTTGATCGTGCTCGGCATGCTTGCCGACGACGCGATCGTGATGAGCGAGAACATCTTGAAGCGACACAAGGAGTTGGGCGAGCCGCCACTTGTCGCGGCGGTGAACGGCGTGACTCAGGTTTTCTGGCCTGTTGTTGGCAGCGTGACCACAACAATCGTCGCGTTTCTTCCGCTCGTGTTTATCAAGGGAAACATCGGCGAATTGTTGGGAAACCTCCCAACGGTCGTGTTGATCGCACTGGCAGCGAGCCTTTTCGAAGCATCGTTCATGATGCCGAATCACATGGCGCATGCGCTTGTTCGTGAAGAGCGAAAGGTCGCGCGTGGCGGCTCGCGCGTTGATGCGATGTTGAAGCCGCTTGCAGAGTTCCGCGAGCGAGTCATCGAGCGTGTTCTCGCGCGCTATGAGAAAACCGTTCGTTGGTGCTTGCGTGAGCGGTACATCGTGCTTGCGAGCACGGTGCTCGTGTTGCTTGTTTCCGTTGGCATGGTCTTTGGCGGCCGACTCGCGTTTGTCTTCTTGCCCGCCGACGACACCGAAACAGTGATCGTTGATTTCCAACTCCCCATCGGTTCGACGATGGAGCAAACGAGCGCGGTTGCGCGCAAGATCGAACTCGCGGCCCGCGCGCAGCCCGAAGTGCAAGCGCTGACGGCGAGCCTTGGAAGTTCGGTCGACTTCGAAACCGGCGCAACGAACGCGGCGGCAACGCACATCGGTCAGATCTTCATTGAGTTGTCACCGGTTGAGAGTCGCTCGCGACGAAGTGCGGAAGTCATCGACGCGATTCGCATCGCCGCGGGCTCGCTCGATGAAGCGGAGTCCATGAAGTTCCAAGAGGTTTCGGGTGGGCCAGCCGGCGCCGACATCTCGTACGAAGTGCGTGGTGCTGATGACCGCGAAATCGACGCTGTCATCGCGGAGATCAAGTCGACACTCGCGGGCTTTGCTGGTGTGAAAGATATTGGCGATGACGCCGACGATGCGCAGCGTGAACTGCGCATCGCGCTCACGCCACAAGCGCTCGCCATGGGGTTCACCACCGCCGATGTTGCGCGGCAAGTACGCACCGCAGTTTTCGGCGTCGAAGCACACACCTTCAGCGCGGATCGCGAGGATGTGGACGTGCGTGTGCAATTTGACGAGCCGTCGCGCCGTCGATTGGCGTCGCTCGAAGAGTTGTGGCTTGTGAGCCCGATGGGGCAAGCCGTTCCGTTGGTCGAAGTGGCTGATGTGCGTGAAGGTCGTGGCTACTCGACGATTCGTCGCGTCGATCGCGCGCGCACCGTCACGGTGAGTGCGGACTGTGATGACGTGACCAATCCTGAAATCGTGGCAAGCGCGATGGCTCCGGAGATCGCGCGCATCGCCGCTGCGCACCCAAGTGTGGTGATCGACGCGGCAGGTCGGCAGAAGGATCTGGTCGATGCGTTCGCGAATTTCCCGCTGGCGCTTGCTGCTGCATTTCTCGGGATTTACGTCATTCTCGCGTGGCTCTTCGAGAGTTACTTGCAGCCGCTCGCAGTCATGCTCGCGATTCCATTCGGCATCATCGGCATCGTGTGGGGACACCTTCTCTTGGGCTTCGATCTGACGTTCCTCTCGATCATCGGCTTTGTCGCGCTCGCAGGTGTCGTGGTGAACAACTCGCTCATTTTGGTCGAGTTTTCCAATGAGATGCGCGAGAAAGGTGCATCGCTTCCAGACTCGCTCGCGCGCGCCGGACGTATGCGTCTGATTCCGATTTGCCTCACCACGATCACGACGCTCGCTGGTCTCTCGCCGCTCATGCTCGAGCAGAGTTTCCAAGCGCGGTTCCTCATTCCGATGGCAATTTCGCTGGTGTTTGGGCTCATGAGTTCATCGGTACTTACGCTCTTTGCCTTACCCGCAACGATGATGGTGATCGACGATTTCGTTCGACTCGCGCGCAGGCTTTGGACTGGTCGCGCCGATCCATCGAACGAAGTGTCGCCATTTGTGAGCTGAGTCGCGCGCATGTGTCGTCGCGCGTCCATTCGGCATCGCGCGTCGTTCCGTCGCGCTCAACACTTTTCTGAACGCGAATCTGAACAGATCAACCGCTACACTCGGCGCCATGAGGATCGCAGGCATTCCGAAGGACATGGTCGTGGTTGGTGTCGACCTCGGTGGAACCAACATGCAAATCGGCGTCGTAAATGCCGAGGGCAAAGTTGTTGGCCGCGCGAAGCGCAAGACGAAGGCGCACGAAGGGCGCGACGAAGTGATTCGTCGACTCTGCGAAGGGGTTGGTCGCGCGCTCGATGATGGCCGTGTGCCGCGCGAGAAACTCTTCGCCGTGGGCGTTGGTGCGCCGAGCGCGGTTGATTTCGAGAAGGGCCTCGTGATCAAGGCGGGCAATCTCGGCTGGGAGAACGTGCCGCTCCGCGAGATTCTTGCGAAGGAACTACGCGTTCCCGTGGCGCTCGACAACGACGTGAATGTTGCCGCGTGGGGCGAGGCGCAACTCGGTGCAGCACGCGGACGCGCGAACGTGCTTGCGGTTTGGGTTGGGACGGGCGTTGGCGCGGGCCTCGTACTCAATGGTGGTTTGTGGCGCGGTCCGCGACACACGGCTGGTGAAATTGGGCACGTGATTCTCTTCCCCAATGGGCAACCAGGCTTCATGACCGTCGAAGACATTTGCTCGCGAACCGGCATAGTGAATGCGATTCGTCGGCTTCTTCCCATGCATCCCGAGTCGATCCTTCACAAGTTGATCGCGGAGAAGCATGCCGAGAAGGACGGCGAGAAAGGGGAGAAGGGCGGCGATCGCGGGATCGATGCAGCGCTCGGATCGTCGACGATCGCGCGTGCGTATGAGCGCGAGGATGAACTCACGCGCAAGGTTGTGGATCGCAGCGCGGAATTCCTTGGCATCGCGATTGCGAATGTCGTCACAATGCTCTCGATTGATTGCGTCGTCCTCGGCGGTGGCGTCACTGAAGCGCTCGGCGAGGCGTATGTCTCGAAGGTCCGTCGCAGTTTCGATCGCGCGGTGTTCCCGTCGGTACTGCGGAAGACGGACATGATTGCGAGCACCCTCGGCGATGACGCGGGCATGCTCGGCGCCGCGATGCTGGTGGTGTGAGCGGCGACCGCGGTCACGAACGATGACCCAGTGCCCTGAGGATTCACTCCGAAGGGCACAACCAGAGGGAGCCGCCGCAGCGGCGACCGCGACAATTACGGGTGCCCGATGTCTGTTGATCGAACGAAGTGAGATCAGCAGCCATCGGAACGGATGACGTGCGTCGTCTGTGTTTCCGCGCTCGACCCGCCTCCGTACACTCCTTCCCATGCCCTCACTTGACACGCTCGTTCGCGCCCTTGGTGTCATCGCTCCGCTTTCGCTCGCGGAAGAATGGGATCGCGTGGGGCTGCTCGTCGCGGGCGACGGGCGCGAAATCCGCCGCGCGCTGCTCACAATCGACGTCACGCCCGCGGTCCTCGCCGAGGCGCGTGCGACCAAAGCCGATCTCATCGTCGGCTACCACCCGTTGCTCTTCAAACCGCTCGAACGCCTCGACGGCGCGACGTGGCAGGGGCGCGTTGCGATCGACGCGGTTCGCGCGGGAATCGCGATCTACTCACCGCACACCGCGCTCGACGCGGTCGCCGGCGGCATCAACGATTGGCTCGTCGAAGTGGTCGATCCCGCGGCGCAGGACATCCGTGCGATTACCCCTACTGGCGCGAGCGCCGACAACACCCACAAACTCGTCGTCTTCGTTCCAGAGTCGGCGCTTGAAGAGGTTCGCACCGCGCTCGCTGAAGCAAATGCGGGGCAAATCGGTGCCTACACGCATTGCTCGTTCACGGTGCGAGGCGAGGGGACGTTCTTCGGCGCGGAAGGTTCGAATCCCGCCGTCGGCAAGCCCGGCCACCTCGAGCGCGTCAGTGAGGTTCGCCTCGAAATGGCCTTCCATCGCCGCGATCTTGGTCGAGTTGTTGCCGCGTTGCGCGGCGCGCATCCCTACGAAGAACCTGCGTTCGACGTGATTTCTCTCGC
>JBJOHQ010000359.1:0-3055 GCA_046047595.1 Planctomycetota bacterium
GCGCCATCCCAACGCCATCCCCGCGACACGATTCGAGCCGTCACCACGCGTTGACGCGCCCCTTGCACGCGGCTTCGCGACGACTGCCCCACCACCTGACCCATCATGAAAGCGCCCCGCCTTTCGACGGGGTGCTCGTTCGCTTTTGATGATGCGCGTTGCGACCCGACCCACACACTCAGGCCGTCGGGCATGCGCGCGGCAAACTCACTCGGTAATCAACTCGACGGCTTGAGCGCTGCCCGCATCAAGCGAACCGTAGAGTCGGCCCGCTGCATCTGCGGTTGCGCCTTCGCTCGACTTGATGAGGTCACGAATCGCGGAAAGCTGACGGTCGTCTGCCTTGCCGCTCGAGGTTCGTGCAGCAGCAGCAGCAAGATCGCAAAGAGCGATTTGCTCTTCGCCGCTTGACGTGACCGCCGCGTCGACGAGGTTCGAAAGAGCCGCCGGCGTTGCCATGATCGCAAGCACCTCTGCGACTGCGATGCGCATACCGCCCTGCGAGTTGCGCAGTGCGGCCAAGAGCACACCTTCCGAGTCGAGCACGTTGAAAGTCTTGTTGCCGCTGTATGCGAGGGCGCGCAGCGCTTCAACCGCGCGAACCGCGTACTCAGCCTGTTCCGCCTCATCCATCACGCTGCCAGAGCGCTCGAGAATCGACTTCGTTGCCGCATCACGGAACGACTCCGCGGTGCCGCCTTCAGTCCAAACGACGACCGTGTTGTCGCCGCGGAATGCGCCTTCGACCGCCGCGCCTTCGACCGCGTTCGCGATCACGAGAACCGGGCTCGCTCCCGTGAAGCGACTCGCACGCACGCGCGCGACGCCTTCCTTGAGATCGGCCATCGCTCCGCGAACAACCACAAGATCGACGCCGTTGGCTCGCACGAGATCGACTTCGAGGGCGTCGAAACCGTCGCCGCTCGCGACCGATTGGAAACCGGCCGACGTGAGCTGTTGGCCAATTGCTTGACGCTCATCCATCGAACCACCGAGCACCGCAACGCGGGTTGTTCCAGTTTCAGCGATCGCCGACGACAAGGTCGGCACGATCGAGAAATCGTTCGGGAAGCTTTGCTTCGGCGCGCTGTTCGCGATCGCCAGCGCAGCATCGAGGCGCACGCGACGATCGGCGTAGCTGAGTGCCTCAACGATCGGCGAACGACCGACCGAGTTGGTCAGCGTTATTGCGCCAGCGGTCTGAGCAAGGACCGCGATCGCGTCACGAACGAGCGCGGTGTCGCGCGCGTCGAGCGCCATCCCGAGGACGTCGTTGCAAATCGAGGCGCCAGAAGCTGTCGCAAAGAACTGCGGGCTGTAGCGGCCAGGCTGCGCATCGGAGCCGAGCGTATTTTCGCGACGGAGATCCGCGGCGACGTAGGTCGCGAGGGCGTTGCTGTTCGATGCATCGAGCGCCAGTGCGCGGCGGGCAAGCGTCATCGCCATCATGTCGCAGAACACCGCGGTCGGAACCGCTGATGCCTGCAAACCTGCGAAACCACCAGACGCCGTGTCGAAGGCCCAGATGTTGTTGGTTGCGTCAGTCGGCTGCGTCACCAACGACTCTTCCAACTGGAAGAACTTGCGAGCAAGCGCGGCGAACTGCGCACTCGCATCGCGCGAGGTGCCGCCCAGTCGCTCGAATGCTGCCTCGCACGCCGTCTTGACGTCGGCGGGCGTCTTTGCATTACCAGCAACTTCAAGGAGGAACGGGAGCGCTGTCTTGCGGCCAGCGTCCGCGAGGATTGCCGCAACTTCGCGCTGTGCTTCTGGCGGAAGATCGCGCAACGACATGGCGAGAGGAAGCACCGCGTCGTTTCCAAGTGCGCGCAGACACGCCACGACTTTGAGGTTCTGCTGAGGGTCCTTCGCGTCCACCAGCGCCTTCAAGAGCTGCGGAACCGCGTACTCTTGCGCTGCTTGAATACGCTCTTCGCCGAGGCGTCGCTCGCGAAGGGTCTTTCCAAGCATGTCGATGGCAGCTGCGATGCGCTGTGGGTCGCGGGAGAGCGCCTTGCGACCCGTTTCGACGCGATTCTCAATCTTGGTCGCGATGTCGGCCACGCCAGTCATCGAGCGACTGCGCGACATTGCCTTCGCAAGACGATCTTGGAGGCCAGCCTCATCGACCACCGAAGCGAGATCCATGTCGGTCGCTTGCGCGGACAACAGTGCTTCGCCTGCGGCTTGCGCGAGGTCTGGCTTTCCAATCAGAACATAGTGGATGAAGTCATCGAGGTTCTTGCGGACGGCTGCGGTGTCCGTCGCAGCAGCTGCACCGGTTTCGCCCGCAGTGTTGTCGTCCTGTGCGAGCGCGGTTGGGGCCGCGCCGAGAAGCGACGACGCGAGCAGAGCCGCGGCGATCGAGAGTTGCTTGCGGGACACGAGAAAGGTCGGCAGGAACGCGTTTGACGACATCGGGATCTCCAAAGGTAAGGCAGGAACGTGGTTCCTACCGATCGGCCACCGGTCGACAAGGACCGAGAGCCGCCGAGCGCCGTCAATGACGCCTCGGGCGAAGCGCGGAATGTATCGGGCGCGCGTGGAAGCCGTCAACCTGCGGTTTACTTCGGAATTCAAGCGCATCAAAGTCGGGCGGGCGTTGAGTTCTCCGTGGAAACTGCCAACAGCAGGAATCCGTATACTCGCCCCCGCTTGGGCGCCACAACGTTTCGCTGCGCGGTTTGCGCGAAACGCCACGGCATCGAACTTTCGAGTTCGGTGAGGGAAGGCGGTGAAAATCCGCCACGGTCGCGCCGCCGTAACAGGTTCAGAGTCGTTCAACGACTCCGTCTTCAATCGCCGTTCAACGGCAGCCACTGGCGCCCGCGCGCTGGGAAGGTGTTGGAGACTCCGCTCACGCGGAACCTGAAGTCGGAAGACCTACCCAAGCGTCGGGTGTCCGCGCGGACACCTCCGAGCGTTCCAGGATGGAGCGCATTCCGAACCGGGCGCGAGCTCCCGGAGGATCCATGTTGGGTAGTTCGATCGAGGCTATGGCGCCCCGTACTGCGCGGATCGCAGTGAATCACTCGTTCAAGCACTGGTTGAATCA
>JBJOHQ010000360.1:0-4548 GCA_046047595.1 Planctomycetota bacterium
ATTCGCGCTGTCACCCACAAGCAGCCTCTTGGTCCGCGCGGGTTGGTTTCACATGTCAAACGCGCAAATCGGCCAAGAAAACGACGGCGTTGACGCAGCGTCGATCGGCATTGGACTTTCGATTGCGTTCTGAGTTGTTTCACCGAGACGAACGTCTCTTGCGCGCTCGATTGCTTGTCGATCGCGCCCGTGTAGCCATTTAGGCATAGCCGCGCGGATGCGCTTGCATCCAACGCCAGAGATCGGCAATGGCCGATTCGAGTGTTGGCTTCTTCGGATGAAATCCAAGATCGCGTTCGATTGCGCGCGCGTCTGCGAAGAGCACCGGCGGATCTCCCGCGCGGCGCGGCGCTTCTCTTGTCGGAATCGGGTGCCCTGTGACGCGTCGGCACGCATCAAGCACTTCGCGCACGGAGTAGCCGCGGCCAGTGCCGACATTCCATGCGAGGAACGACCCAAACTTGAGCGCGCCTAACGCGAGGAGATGCGCTTCAATGAGATCCTCGACGTGGACATAGTCGCGCACACATGTTCCATCGGCAGTCGGCCAATCGGTCCCGAAGAGCGCGACATGCGAGCGCTTGCCGAGCGCAACCTCGAGCGCGATCGGAACAAGATGCGTTTCCGGGCGGTGGTCTTCACCGAGTCGTCCGTTGCTATCACAACCAACGACATTGAAGTACCGAAGCGCAACCGCTGCGAGTGGTGGCGCGTCGTTGGAACGGCACGCCGCGCGGAGCAGTCGTTCGAAGCAGAGTTTCGTTTCGCCGTACGGATTGACGGGAACTTGTGCGGTTGACTCTGCGATGCCGGTCGTGCCGGGATTCGGCTCGCCGTAGGTCGCACAGGTCGAACTGAAGACGATTCGACGGACGTTTGCTGCCCGCATCGTGCGAAGGAGCGTGATGCCGCCGACAACATTCGTGGCGTAATAGTCGGCGGGTCGCTCGACGCTCTCGCCAACATAGGCGAGCGCCGCGAAGTGCAGCACCGCGTCAGGGCGCTCACGAGCAAAGACGTCGCGAAGAAAATCGCCATCGCAGATTGATCCAAGCGCAAAACGAAAGCGGGGCCCACCGCACGCGGCGAGGGATTGAATCGCACCTTGGTGCCCGCGGAAGAGATTGTCCACCACGACCACGTCATGCCCCTCGTCGAGGAGGCGAAGAGCCGCGTGGGAACCAATGAATCCGGCGCCGCCGGTGACGAGGATGCGCATGGTGAGAGCGTGGGGAGTTCCGCGCGTTCGATACGCGCATGCTCTTCCTTGATCGGTGAATCGAACCGCGAAGCCCGCGCTTTTCCCGATTCTCGCGAATCAACCGTTTGAGCCCTCGGCGCGGCATCGGGAATGCGCCCGCTTCCGAGAACTCGATGGATGAATCCTCGGCAATCCCCAAAGCCAGGCCACGGAAAGGCCGATGACCTTTCCGGACCCGCCGGAATCCCCGGCACATTCGTTCCAGAAGGCCCCCATGCGTACGACCGCCATCGTCATCGGACCCGCAGCCGCTTGCGCCAAACTCGAGCGGCAACTTGCCTTCGCGGAAGCCCCGCCGATTTTGCTCGGTCGCGTGGAGACGACGGCGCGCGGCCTCGATGCGTCCAACGCGAACTCCGCCTCGGCTCCTGCGCTCGACTCGTCGGTGCAGTCTCCCTCCGCGATGCACCTCTCATGCGGCCCGGAGGGTGTGGCAGCATCCAATCTCGCGCAGAACCCCGTACTCGTTCCGATCCTCGGAACTCTCGACGAACTCGAGTCCATCGTTGCACGACGAAAGCCCGCTCTCGCGCTCGTCACGCTTCCATCGCAGATGTCGGAGTTGCTCGCGTCGATTCGCACGCGACTTCGCCGCCTCGGCATCGCCGAGCGCTTTGTGCCACCGATTGACGATCTTCTCGCAGGCGTCGGTCCGCGCACCGAAATCGATATTGACTTGCAGCGACTCATCGGGCGGCCAGCGCGTCGCATCGACGAGGACGCGATTCGCGCGGTCGTCGGAGGCCGCACGGTCGTTGTGACAGGTGCGGGCGGTTCGATCGGAAGCGAGATCTGCCGCATTGTCGCGCGATACAACCCAGGCAAACTTGTGTTCGTTGAACGCAGCGAAAACGCGCTCTTCGAAATCGATCGACAGATCGCGCGTCGGCATCCGGCGCTCGCGCGTCGAGCCGCGCTGCATGATGTCGTTGACGCCGAGGCAACGCTCGCGCTCTTCCGCGAAGAAGAACCGGACATCGTCTTCCACGCGGCTGCGCACAAGCATGTGCCCATGATGGAAGATCATCCGGGCCTTGCGATCGACAACAATCTCTTTGGTACGAAGAGTGCCGTTGATGCGGCCATCGCGGTGGGGGCGGAGCGCTTTGTCATGGTGTCGACCGACAAAGCCGTGCATCCGACCTCCATCATGGGTTCCACCAAGCGATTGGCAGAGCTCTACGTGCAGCATGTAAATCGCACGGCATCGACCGCCTGCTCGCTGGTGCGGTTTGGCAATGTGCTTGGAAGTTCTGGCTCGGTGCTCGAAACGTGGAAGCGGCAGATCGCTGATGGCGGCCCCGTGACCGTGACCGATCCGCGCATGACGCGCTACTTCATGTCGATTCCCGAGGCCGCGAGTCTTGTGATCCAAGCCGCAGCACTCACCGATCGCTCTGCCGCGAGTGGCGAAGTGTTCGTGCTCGACATGGGCGAACCGTTCCGCATCGTTGACCTCGCGAAGCGATTCGTCGAGATGTACGGACTTGCGCCGGTCTTCCCCGATCAAGGATCCAAGGGCGCGCTTGGCGAAATCGCGATCCAGTACACCGGCATTCGACCGGGCGAAAAACTCTACGAAGAACTCGCGTTGGACGCGGAAACCATTCGTGAGTCTCGCCACCCCGATATCCGCATCTGGGGATTGCCGACCCCCGATTCCTCGTGGGTAGCCTCCATGCTTGAAACACTCGCGCCGAATCGGCGGAGTCGCGATGGGGCCCGTGTCGCGGCGCTGGTGCGGGAACTCGTGCCGGAGCGGCCGTCGGTTGCCGTCGAGGCGGCGTAAACCGCGAATTCGGCCGTGCGTGTTTGTGGCAAACGGTCATGAAGCCGGCAGATCGCGATTGTTGAGATCGCGTTCAGGCTCGCGTTTAGGCTCGCTCGCAGGCTCGCGTTTTAGATCTTGCTCGCTTCGGCGATCAGCCCGCGTTCCGCTTCAAGCGTCGCAATCAGCTCTTTCGTTCTCGCGATCGCGACATCCATCGCGCTGGTACCCGTGACCTGCCGGATCGGGTCGAGACGTCGATCTTCGAGCAATTTGCTCTCGACAATGGCGCGGTTCGCTTCCAGTTCGACCAACACCGCTCGAGCCGCCGCAAGGGCCGCCTGATGAGCGTGGGTAGGGTTGTTCGTAGCAACGACGCTGGCGATCATCTTGGGCTCGGCCGTAGAGGCTCCCGCCGATGGAGCGGAGGCAGGGGCGAGTGGTTGGACGCGTGGGTCCATGGAGGGGGATCATGGCAGGGATCCCCGAGCGCGGCAAGTCCGAGCGAGCATCCTGCACGCGACCGAGAACTCAATTGCCGATCGCTCGCTGTGAGCGCGGTCGATACGGGACCCATCAGAGAATCTCCCGCAGAATTCCCCAAAGAGTCTTCGGCGGAACTCCGCAGAACTTCGCAGAACCCCCCCAGGACTCCCGCCGTTTTCACGCGAGGACGATTCCGAGAACGAGCGGCGCGTCGAAGCGAGGCAGAGCGAGCGCAGAACAGTCGCGCACGGAGCCGTCGAGCGAAACCGCCCCACGCGCGTTCGTTCAGAGCACTTCCGATTCGATCGACGCTGCTTCACCGGCGAGTTTCTTCGCGGCGTAGCGACGAAGCCAGTTTTCCCAACTCTTGCCGCTGGCGGCGTCCTTCCCAGTGAACGCGAGCGAGCGAATCCGCGCGAGTGGAACACGCTCACGTGTATTCGCGTCGACCTGGAGGATCCGGAGTTCTTCGCTTGGCTCCGCAGCGCTCGTCGATTCCTTCAGCCGCGCGTCGAAGAGATAGCCGCACACATGCGAGCCATCGTCAAGGATCAACGTGACATCGCCACGGAAGTCGACGGCGCGACGAACAGCCTCGCGAAGCATCGCGGGGTTCTCATGCGTGACGCAGGTCTGCGCGAGGTCTCCGGTTGATGCTCCGAGTGTGGGCTCGGGTGCAGAGTTGGCTGTGTGATTCGTCATCGACGGCGTGGCTGCGTGTTCAAGTTTGCTCAAGTTTGCCCAACATACTCGCGGTTGCTGATGGGGCACGGAATTGGTGAAGCGTCGGGTTGAGGACGCGGGGGTGTCGGTCAGAGGGGAGGCGTCGATCAGAGAAGGCGCTCGAAAGAAGTGTCAGTCTTCACAACTGTTGTCACAACCGCCGAACCGCGTGTTTGCACTGTTGCCGCCATCCTCTCGCTCATGACGAAGAGCAGGACTTATCTGTCTCCTCACTTGTCTCCACACTTGTCTCCACGCTTGTCGCCACCTTCGTCGCGGTTGTCATCCTTCCCCTCATCCTCATCCTCAT
>JBJOHQ010000361.1:0-3459 GCA_046047595.1 Planctomycetota bacterium
GCGATGATTTCAATCCAGAAGAAGATCCACTCGGTAGCCCAGATCCAGTGGAACTCGTCGACCATCAGCCCGATCGTCGGTGAGGAGACTTGGATCGAGGTGAGCCACATGCCGACGCCGGTGAGCGCGCCAAGCACGAACGAGAGGAAGATCAAGACGCGGAAGACGCTGTCGATGAGTCGGCGCGCGAGTGGTTCGCGGCCTGATTGCGCGAGCCATTCGAACCAGAAGAGAAGGAAGCCGCCGCCGATGGCGAATTGCGCCAGGAAGACGTGGAAGATGCCGAGCCCGCCGATCGCGAGGCCCTTCATGACGGGGCCGTAGTCGTTGACGGGATAGGCGGACGGGAGGAAGTTGGGGAGCGACGCCGGATCGGGAGCCATGGGGAGAGAGTAACGCCCCCAAAAAATGGTGCACGGCACGTGCCATGCAGTGCCAGGCACTGACTGGCACGTGCCGTGCACCATTCAAGTCACCGCAAACTTGACCAACTTCGCGGACATCGGTGAGGCAGGAGTTGTCGCGGGGGCTTCCCCTCGCGACACTCGCGCCATGTCGATCCGGTCGAACGCTCCGCACACGTCCCGCGCGCTTCTCGGGGTTCGCTTGGAGAAGTGCTTCCTGGTGGTGATTGTGGTGTTCGTGTGGACATTCTCGTTGTTTGCGCAGCTTTCGTGCACGACAGCGAGCGCAAGGCTCGTCGATGTCACGGGAGAGGCTGAGGCAACGCAGAACGTCCGCGTCGCGCATCCGAACATCGTGCTCATCTTGGTCGATGACCTTGGACAGCAGGACACGTCGGTCCCGATGCTGGCTGGGTGTAGTTGCGGGGGCAGGCAGTGCACGGCACGTGCCATGCAGTGCCAGGCACTGCATGGCACGTGCCGTGCACCGTCGGGAGTGCAGTCGGGGAGGGCTCCATGGAAGACCCCCAATCTCGAACGCCTCGCCGCCCGCGGCCTGCGATTTTCTGACGCGTACGCCGCCGCGCCCGTTTGTACGCCCTCGCGAACCGCGATCCTCACCGGCCAATCGCCAGCCCGCACCCATATCACCTACTGGACACTCGAGAAGGACCGCGACACGTCTTCGCGCCACGCGCGACTCGATCCACCAGCGTGGCAAGTCAACGGTGCGCAGCCGACGGGTACTGAACTGCCTCAACTCCTCGCAAACGCCGGCTACCGCACGATGCATGTCGGCAAAGCACACTTCGGCGCGCGCGGCACACCCGGCGCTGACCCGCGCAACTTCGGCTTCGACGTCAACATCGCCGGCCACGCCGCAGGCGCACCTGGTTCATATTTCGGAAGCGACCACTTCAAAGACGCCGCGCGCAAGCAACACGGCAAGATTCAACCTGCTGACGCGCCGCCAAGCGTGTGGGATGTTCCGATGCTCGAGCGTTGGCATGGCGCTGGTTCCGGTGCCAGCGACCGCGACCACGCCAGCGACCACGACCTAAACGAAAGCGTCTGGCTCGACGACGCGCTCGCGCGCGAGGCGTGTGACGCGATCACGGCGGCGGTCGCAGAGCGGAAGCCGTTCTTCCTCAACTTCTGTCCGTATGGCGTTCACACGCCGATCATGGAAGACCCGCGTTTCGCGGCCGATTACCCCGATCTCGATCCGATCGAGCGCGCGTACGCCACGATGATCGCCGCGGTCGACGACGCGCTCGGGCAACTCGTTGCACGCTGCGACGCGCTCGGCATCCTCGACAACACGGTTTTCATTTTCACGTCAGACAACGGCGGACTTTCGGCGCACGCGCGAGGCACCGCGCTCGATGGCGCGCGCGCGCACACCCACAACGCGCCGCTTCGGTCGGGCAAAGGGTCTGCGTACGAAGGCGGGCTGCGCGTTCCGTTTGTCGTCGCGGGCCCGGGTATCCCGCATGAAGCAGCGCCGCGTACGGCGCCGATCATCGGCACCGATCTGTACCCGACACTTCTCGCGCTCGCTGGCGCGTCGGTTCCCGGGGGCCGCGCGCTCGACGGCATCGACCTCTCAACCTACTGGCGCGGCGGCCCCGCGCCCGCGGATCGTGCAATGCTCTTTCATCAGCCGCATGATTGGGGTCCGCAGGGGCCGGGCATCGAGCCATTCAGCGCGGTGCGCGTCGGCGATTGGAAGTTGATTTGGTTTCACGATGCGGCGGGGAAGTCGAGTTTGTCCGAAGCCTCGCGCGACGCCACGCGCGATGCCACACCCGACGCCACGCGCGACGCAACGCCCGACGCCACACGCATCGAGCTCTACAACCTCGCGCAGGATGTTGGGGAAGAGCGGGATCTCGCAGCGGAAGCAGACTTCGTTTCGCCGCGTTCCATGTTGATCGAAGCGCTCTCTCGCGCACTCGCCGATTCGAACGCGCAACTCTCGATCGAGCGCGCGACGCGAAAGCCGATCTCACCGCTGGTTTCGCCGCCCGCTGTTCCCGCACCGTCGGCGCGGTAGTCGACGGCCGCTACTCGCGCTTCGTCGCTCAACCAGTCAACCAACGAGTCACCCAACGAGTCAACCAACGAGTCACCCAACGAGTCAACCAACGAGTCAACCAACGAGCAACGACCCAACGACTGAACCGTTGGGGCACTCGCGCAGCGCGTGAAAGCACGAAGCGCGCGTGGCTCGTCACGGCGTGGCTCGTCACGGCGTGGCTTGTCACGGCTTGGCTTGTTACGGCGCGTCACGCACCCCGCGTCACGCACGGCGCGTCGCTCACCAAACGACCGGCCCCCAGTTGCCGAGGATGAACGACATGTCGGCGCCGCCGATGATGCCGTCGCCGTTGAAGTCGCCGTAGGGCGGGTTCTGCAGGCCCCAGATCGCGAGGATGCCCGAGAGATCCGCCGCACCGACCTGGCCATCGAGGTCAAAGTCGCCGCGCGCGAACTCGCACGCGTCGGGGCGGCTGTCGCCATCCTTGTCCTGCTCGCCGAACTGCCCGATGTCGCAACTGTCGAGCCGCCCGTTCAAGTTGCAATCGAGGCTCGGATCGGCCGCGATCTCGCAGGTGTCGATGAGGTCGTCGTTGTCGCAGTCGAAGATGCCGCCCGTTCCGAAGACATCGCAGGAATCGATGCGTCCGTTGCCGTTGCAATCGAGGCTCGGATCGGCGGCGATCTCGCAGGTGTCGATGAGGTTGTTCTCATCGCAGTCGAGGACGGGGTTCGCCACGATCTCGCACTCGTCCGAGATGCCGTTCGCGTTGCAGTCGCCGCCGCCGCCCGCGCCTTCGCACGCATCGAGCACGCCGTTCTGGTTGCAATCGAGCAGCGGGTTGAGATCGATGTCGCAGGCGTCGTTGCGGCCGTTCTCGTTACAGTCGGCGTAGGGGCGCGTGGTGTCGATCTGGAAGTAGAGCGCGGTGTCGGAGCACTGGGTGGCGCTCACGCCGATCGAGGGTTCGGCGCGCACCGTGATCGCGCCGTCGGCCGCAAGCGCGGCGTACTG
>JBJOHQ010000362.1:0-2838 GCA_046047595.1 Planctomycetota bacterium
GCCGCGGAAAGTCCGCCTTCGGCCGCGATCTTGTCTTCGATCGGCCCAGCCGACACCGCACGGGCGCGAGCGGCGATCACCGCTTCGAGCGTGTCTCGCTCGTGCTTCGCGTACCCCTTGACGGTCTCGACGAGATTCGGAATCAGGTCGTGGCGTCGCTTGAGTTGAACATCAATGTCTGCCCAAGCACCCTGCACTGCGACCTTGCCGCGCGCAAGCGAGTTGTAGACCGAGATAAGCCACAATGCGACAACCGCCACGACAAGCACGATGCCACCGCAACCGATCAGAAGAATCCACTCCATGTCGACCCACACCTTTCAACCGATGCGTGCGAACGCGCGACAGCAGTGTCGCGCGGGAATCGCGGCAGTTCTCAAGACCACTCTCGAGACGACTCTCGAGACGACTCTCGAGACAAATCTCGACGAGCCCTGCCGCGGGGGCGCATTCTATCCCTCACTTTGCCGCACGGATACTTCCTTTCCCGCGTGAGTTCGGCTTTGCCGCCGCGCCCTTCTGCCCCACGCCCTTCTGAACCGTTCCCGCCCGACCTGCGCCTCCACCGCCTGCGCCGAGTACGCGAATGCGCTCAAACTCGGCCTGTTCAAGCGGCGTGATCGAAAGGCGATTCCCGCGGCGGAAAATCAACAAACTCGCCAACGCTGCATCTGAACGCAGCGTTTCGAGCGCGACAAACTCCTTGAATCGCTCGACGAACGACACCTCGCACATCAGCCACGTCGGCGCCTCCCGCTGCGACTTTGGGTCGTGATAGTCGCTCTTCGGATCAAACTGCGTGAGATCGGGGACGCCTGTCCGCTCAATGCGAACCACGCCCGCCGCGCCCGGTGGCTCCGCGTTGGAGTGGTAGAAAATCCCGAGGTCGCCAACCTTCATGTCGTCGCGCATGAAGTTGCGCACCTGATAGTTGCGAACCCCGTCCCAACCTGTGCGTCCGTCACGCGCGAGGTCGTCGATCGAGTAGACATCTGGTTCACACTTGAGAAGCCAAAATCGAGCCATACGGAGAGAGTAACGCGCGAAGTGCATCCTCTACACTGCGGCTATGAAACTCCGACGCCTCGTGAGCGCGGCTGTCCTTGCTGCTGGAAGTGCTTGGGATCTCCCCGAACCAGCACTTGCGCAGGATCTCGCACCTCGAAGTTCCGCGCCTGTCGCGCCGTCGGATTCGCAAGCGTCACCTCCGCCTGCCTCGCCAGTTCAAGCCGCGCCAGTTCAAGCCGCGCCAACCGCTGCACCCGCGCCAACCACAGCGACAACCGTCAACGCGTCGGCAACGACAAGCGAAACCGCAGCCGCACCGCGCACGAGCGAAACACTCGAACAATCGCGCGCCGAGGCAGAACTCGCGCTCCGTCGCTCTGTGATACCCGAACCGATCCCACCCGAGCGCTTCGCCGCGATTCTCGCCGCGACCGACTCCACACTTGTCGCGAACAAAGACGTCGCTGAGCAGTACGCAATCTATCGCGCCGTTTTTTCGCGAATCGCGGAAGATCCGGGGCGACGCATTCTCCAACTCCTGCCAGCGGCGTACAACTTTGACGGTGGACGTGGAGTCTTCGATCCGCGTC
This sequence comes from Planctomycetota bacterium, assembly GCA_046047595.1. Classification (GTDB taxonomy): domain Bacteria; phylum Planctomycetota; class Phycisphaerae; order Phycisphaerales; family SM1A02; genus QWPT01. The sequence goes on from JBJOHQ010000362.1 coordinate 1,599, forward strand.
CCACACCGACACTCGTCGAACTGTTCGCTCTTCGCGACGCTGCCGCGCGTACCGCTGCGGAGGCCGAAAAGGTCCTCTTCCGCGCTGTGACGCTCGCAACTCCGATGGAGGGCCGCGCAAAGCTCGGATTTGAACGCATCGCCGAAGTCAATGCTCGTTTGCCGCGTGTTGGGCTACTTCCTTCCACCACGCTTTCGATGAGAGAAATCATCGATCGCGCTCGGCTCTCCGAGGCGTCGCGTGCAGTCATCCAATCAACGCTGCTTTCTTATGTGGAAGTGTTGACCGCGCTTTCGCTCGAGCGCGCGCGCATCTTGCAAGAAGGTGACGCAGCGCGCGCAGGAATTGAAAGTGCTGCGGGCATCCTTTGGCGATACGGCACGACGGAACGTGTCGCGGAGATCGACGCGCAACTTGAAGCCATCGACGACCTTGCATTCGCCAGTGAGCTCGCGATTCGCGACGCGCACCTCGTGTTGCTCCGCCGATTGCGTGCTGCTTTGCCGCGGCCTGAAGGACGCCGTGTCATTGAGCAGTGGCAGCGCGCGGTGCACCCTGAACTTTTCGACGATGAGCGCATTCTCTCACAGCTTGTCGAATCGGTTGTGGCGCGATCCGAACTCAGTGCCGACACGCAGACTGCGGTGCTCGATGCACTCGACGGAACATACACACGACTGGAGCCGCTGAGCGACGCCGCGAGTCTCGCAGCTGATCGCATTCTGCCGCGACTCGTCGAGCGATCGAACAGCGCGGCGCGTGCTGAGATTGCCGCGCGTCTCGAGCTCCTCGAATTGCAGCGGAAGCGACGCATTTTGGTGAAGGATGCGATTGCGCGTATTCGCGGCATCGCCGGCAATGCACCGGCCGAAACCCTCGCTCGTTTTGAAGATCTTGCTCAGACCATCGCCGCGCTTGAGCGCGCTGATCGCGCAGAACGCGCGGCACTTGAGGCGCTTGATGCGGAAGTCGCCGCGAAGTCGGACGACGAATCGATCGCTCCTGCTTCGTCAAACGACGCCGCGACTTCTTCCGCGAAGCCAAACGCAACAGGCGGCGGAACATATTCAACGCCCGCGACGAAGAATTCGACTGGCACGAATAGTGGCACGGACGGCGGCACGAGTAGCGGAAACAGTTCGAATCGTGGCCGCGGCGGACGCGGCTCACGCAACCCTATCAATGACTGAGATACGCATGACTGCAGCACTCAACGCTCTCCCGAATCTCCTCAGCTTCC
>JBJOHQ010000363.1:0-3760 GCA_046047595.1 Planctomycetota bacterium
GGGCAACCCCGCTCCATCCCATGCACGGGCACACAGACGGGGGTTTGCCGCGCGTTTCGTCGTGCAGGATTCAGGGAAGGGGAGCTGTTTCGCGCCTCGCCTCGGTCTGCAGCACGACCATCGTCGCGTATCGCCCGCTTCGGGCGATAAGTTCTTCGTGCGTACCTGATTCGACCACGCGACCATCCTCGAGGACGAGGATGAGATCCGCCTCGCGGATCGTCGAGAGGCGATGGGCGATGACGAAACTGGTGCGTCCACGCAGGATCTCTGCGAGCGCCGCTTGAATGTGGCGTTCGCTTTCGGTGTCGAGATTGCTCGTTGCTTCGTCGAGAATCAAGATGCGTGGATTCGCGAGTACGGCCCGCGCGAGCGCGAGACGTTGGCGTTCGCCGCCGGAGAGTTTGACGCCGCGTTCACCGATGCGCGTCGCGTACTTCTCTTCGAGTTTCTCAACGAACACATCGACGCGGGCGATTTTCGCTGCGTGCTCGACGTCTGCGTCGCTCGCATCAGGTCGCGCATAGGCGATGTTCTCACGGATGGTTCCGTCGAAGAGGAAAACGTCTTGCTCAACGATGCCGAGTAATCGACGAAACGACGCGAGTTCGATGTCGCGAAGATCGGTGCCGTCGAGCGTGATTTCGCCGGACGTCGGATCGTGGAATCGCGCGACGAGATTCGAAAGTGTGGTCTTGCCCGCACCAGAGTGACCGACGAGTGCGACCATGGTTCCCGCTGGAGCAGTGAAGGTCACATCGTCGAGAATCGCGCGCCCTTCCGCTGCGTAACGGAACGACACATGATCAAAGTGAACGTCGCCGCGCACAGATTCTGGCGCGGGGCACTTGGAGGACCGACTCGAGGTGTCCGCGAACTCGTCGCGCTCTTCGAGCAAATCGAGCGATCGATCGAGGCTCGCGAGACTCGTCTGGAGATTCGTGGCGGTATTCGCGAGGACTTCGAGTGGACCAAGTAAGAGCGTGACGTAGGTCAAGAACATCACGAGGTCGCCAGCTGTCAATCGGCCAGCGACAACTTGCGATCCTCCGTACCAAAGCAACGCCGCGGTTGCTGCGGGAATGAAGAGTTCCCACGCAATCTCAACGCCGCGCGACCACCACCACACGAGGATTTCGGTGCGCGCTTGAAGGTTCGTTCCGCGCGAAAAGCGCGCGACTTCTGCAGGTTCGCGGGCAAATCCGCGGACAACGCGAATGCCGCTGAATGTCTCCGCTGCATGGCCGTCGATTTCATCGCGCAACTTCTTGAGATCGCGGTAAATCGGGCGAATGCGCCCAATCCATGTGCGGTGGCTGAACCACACCATCGGAAGCAACACAATCGCGCCGACGAGGAGTCGCCAATCGGTGAATGCCAGAATCACGAGGCTTCCCGTGAGTTGAATCACCGCGCGGAAGGGGTTGTAGAGAAGCGCGAACAGCAATTCGCCTGCGGCGCCTGCATCTTCACGGACGAGCGCCGAAACGCCGCCGGCTTTCAATTCATGGACGCGCCCAAGCGGAAGTCGAATGGCTTTCGCGAACGCGCGGCGTCGCATCGCAACTTGCAAGCGCTTGGCGACGACCGTCGCGCGACTTCGTCCGATGAGGCCGACGGCAACTTTGACGAGCAGTGTGGCGAATGTTGCGCCCACGATGAGCGCGAGGAGCGTGTTCTTGTTGGTCGCGTCGATCGAACTCGGTAGCAGCGCCGCAATCGACGGCGACAGCGGGACATCGCCAAAGACGCTGTCGATCGCGATCTTTACGCCCGCAGGCGGAACAAGCGCGAGCGCCGTTGAAATCGCAAGCGCGGTAAAGACGACGACGAGCGTTGCGCGAAATGGACGAAGAAGATGGAGATACGCGCGAAAGAGCGTGCCAAACGAGCGGTGGAGCGGCTTCTTCGGTTTTCCGCGGCGATCTTCGCCTCCCGTGCTTGAGCGAGTTGCGAGCTCCGCGCGATAGCGCTCAAACCGACTTCGACTCGAACCCGTGCGCGGCGCAGTATCGTGCTTGATAGAAGTCATACCTACAGAACTCATACTTCGCGCGGCTCCGTCACGCTCGCGCTTGCGTCGGCGCGTTGCGCATTGGTCGTGCGCGCGATGTCGCGCGGTGGAAGTGAGATTTGCACGCGCGCAGCACCCGCATCATCGCCGCGACCCTCAACCACTTTGCGATGGCGGATGCGTTCGTTGCCGAGTTGTCCGCACGCGGCCATGACATTGCGCCCCTTGGTTCCGCGGCGTTTGGTGAATTGTCCGTTGGCAACCGCGCGGCCAATGAAGCGATCGACGTCGTGCTCTTCTGGCGCTGGCCACGGCGAATTGCGTCGTGGGTTGTACGGAATCACGTTGAGCGAGCAGCGCACGTCTTTCAAGAACGCGCACACTTCGTCGCAATGTTCGTCGCGATCGTTGACGCCAGGAATGAGCACGTATTCGACGCAGAACGCAGCCTTCGAGTAACGCGGGAACGACAACAGCGCGTCCTTCAATCGCGCCATCGGCCAAGCGCGATTGACGGGCATGATCGAACTACGAATCTCATCGTTGGGCGCGTTGAGCGAGAGCGCGAGATTGAGGCGATGGAAGCCATCTTCGCGGACGAGTGCGCCGATTTTCTCGATGCCTTCGGGGTTTCCAACGGTGGAAATCGAGATGTTTGAAGCGGGGACTTTCGCGCCGTCGTGATCGACGAGTACGCGAATCGCCGCGATGACTTCATCGATGTTGTCTGTAGGTTCGCCCATCCCCATGAACACGATGTTCTTGATCGGACGTTCAGCGTTGCGTTGCACCCGATGTGTACCCGACCACCACTGATGCACGATCTGATCGGCGCGCAAGTTGCGAATGAGGCCCATTTGCGCGGTTTCGCAGAAGCGGCAACCCATCGCGCAACCAACTTGACTCGAAACGCAAAGCGTCGTCGTGGTGCCCGTCGAGCGCGGCATCGGAATGAGCACGCTCTCGGTTTCGAGCGTTTCGTACGCCTCATCGCCCGCGCCGCCGAGTCGAAGGACAAACTTTGAGGTTTCACCTTCGACGAGCGTCGCGGTCACGGGATAGTCGGCAACGGAGCACCACTCGGGCACGATTCCGTCGCGAAAGAGCGCGCGATACGCATCGAGTGCCTTGCCAGCATTCTGGCCGCGTGCTCGCGCGGCCGCGACAAACGCGGCTCGGGTCAGGCCGAGTGGGCGCAGGGGAGAGACGGTCGACGCGGACATTTCGAAAGGGTAGCAGTCAGTCTGCAGAAACGCAGCGCTGCGCGGCCCATGCGCGGAGTTCCGCGACTTTTTCGGCCATTACCACCGAGATTGGCGGGCTTTCGTGGAACGTCTCAAGAAGATCGCGATCGGTCAGTGCGCGGCGATCGTCGGCGAATGCACGGCGAAGCGCGCTTTCGATGCCCGCTTCAATCTCCGCTCCGCTGAAGCCGTGTGTCGCCGCCGCAAGCGCGGCGAGATCAAATTGGGCAGGATCGCGACGACGCTTTCGTAGATGAATCGACAGAATCATGCGTCGAACGCTGTCGTTCGGTAGATCGACGAAGAACACCTCATCGAACCGTCCTTTGCGGAGAAGTTCGGGCGGAAGCGCGGAAATATCGTTGGCGGTTGCTACGAGGAACGTGGCTGAGCGGCGCTCTTGCATCCACGTCAGCAAGGTGCCGAACATGCGACGCGAGAGACCGCCATCCGACGATTGCGAACTCGCGCTTGCGAATCCCTTCTCGATTTCATCGATCCA
>JBJOHQ010000364.1:0-2597 GCA_046047595.1 Planctomycetota bacterium
AACCTCGATGCATCGACGTTGGCGTTGATCGAAATCGTCGATGCGAACTCTTCGGGCACAATTCTTGTGAACGCGGGCGCGTCGCTTGCGCCGTACACGTTGGTGCGATTGGAGCTCGGCGATACCGACGGCGACGGTCGCGTGAGTGGCACAGATCTCGCGCTTCTGTTGGCGACGTGGGGCACGGTTCCGGCGGGTACGCGTGGCGCTGCCGACTTTGATGGCAACGGCGAGGTCAACGCGACGGATCTTGGAATTCTGCTCGCGCAGTGGGGTTGACGCGCGCGTTGACCGCTCGCGGAAGTCATACTGCGCAACATGATCGGCCTCCGCTCCAATTTGGTCGGTGGAGCTTTGCGTCTCTGCATGCAAAGCCCCTGCATGAAACGCCTGTGCAGGCACATGCTGTGCGGTCTGCTCTTTGCCGCGTGTCTTCTTGGCGCGGCCGCGCGACCTGTCTTTGCGCAGAGCGATGCACCCGAGTCCGCCGAAGATCCGACGACTTCAGCGCCAACATCGGTGACAACAGGCGAGCGAGACGAACGCGTTGTCTGGTCTGGTGAAATCGAAGGGAAGCCTGCGAAACTTGTGATGTCTCCGAAGGACCCAACAATCGTCGGGATCTTTCTTTCATGGCAGGGGCCGTTTGATTCGAGTGTCGGTCGAGCCGGAGGAAGTGCAGTTGCGGTGCATGGCGATCTGCGATCGGCGGGCAACTTCGCGATTGAAGGAGGAAGAGAACCGCTCGCGCAGGTGCCGCTGCCAGCACTCGGTCGTTGGGACTTGGAAGTGATTCCGCCTGTGGCCAATGCATCATCCGTGTTCGCGACGCCGATCAAGTTTGCAATCACGGCGGGTGAGAGCACGGTTCCGCTGCCGCCAAAGCGTCGACCGTACCGAAGTTTCTTTCGTCAGCCAGAAGTTCGTTACACGATCATGGGAGTTGGATTTTTCCTTGCTGCAATCATCATCATCGTGCGGCGCTATCGAGGCTAGATTCGATCGAGAGGTAGGTGGATGAGAGCGCACACATGCAAGAGTTTGTGCCAAACATACTGCTCGCGAATCAACCCGCGGCACTCTTGATTCCGCCTGCGATCGGCGGTGGACTTGCGTTGCTCTGCGTCTGGGCTGCGGTGCGCGCGTCGCGCATGCGGCGCTTCATCGATGACATGCCGACATCGAAAGCGGCCGGCGTTTTCATCGGTGATGTTGAACTCAAAGGTACTGCGGAAACGACGCAACCATTTACGAGCTATCTCTGGGAAGGTCGATGCGTTCACTATCGGTGGACGGTCGGCGAACATTGGAGCCGCACGGTCACGGAGACCTACACGGATTCGAAGGGCAACGTGCGCACGCGCACGCGTCGCGAATCGGGCATCACGACGGTTGCGGCGGGCGGTGAGTCTGCGCCGTTCTATTTGAAGGACGATTCAGGGCACATTCTCATCCGGCCGGACGGCGCGAAGATCGAGCCTAGTACGGTCTTCAGTCGCACGGTTGGTCGAGGTGATCCGCTCTATTACGGCAAAGGTCCGCAGGGCGCAGTGAGTCACTCGGATCATCGGCGCACCTTTACCGAAGAGGCGATTCCGCTCCACAGCGCAATCTTTGTGATGGGGCTTGCGCGCGAGCGACAAGACACCGTCGCGGCGGAAATCGCGGCGAGTAGCGACGCGGTGCACTTTCTGATTTCGGTGCGCGACGAGAAATCGGTTGCGAGTGGATACGCGTGGGGCACGTGGCTTTGGATGATCTTTGGACTCATCCTCTTCATCGTTGGTGTGGTGATCGCCGAACGAAACGGGAGGTTTTTGCAGGAAACCACCATCGCGATCTACGTCGCAGCCGTGCTCGGTTTTGCATTTGTCGCGACGCTCGCATGGGCGCTCACCGCGTTCAATTCGCTGCTTCGTTTGCGGCAGCGCGCGCGACGCGCGTGGTCGAACATCGATGTCGAGTTGAAGCGTCGTCATGATCTCATTCCGCGGATCGCAGAGACCATCAAGGGCCTCCAGGCACATGAGCGCGGCACGCAAGAGCTCATCACGCTACTTCGCGCGCAGTACGCGATTTCTCCCGACGCAGCGCGTGGAACGGAAGCGAAAATTGTCGGAGTCTCGCGGCCGATTCTCGCGATCGCTGAGGCGTATCCGCAACTCACAGCATCCGATGCATTCTTGCGACTTCAACAGGAATTGGCAGCCACCGAGAATCGCATCGCTATGGCGCGCACGTATTACAACGGCGTGGCGCAAGCGTTCAACACGCGACTGACGATCGTGCCCGATGCGTGGCTTGCGTCGATCGCGCGACTTCAACCGTTTGCGTTCTTTGAAGCAACGGGACTTGAACGTGAGAGTGTGCGCGTGGAATTCGCGCAGTAAATGTCTCAACGCGTTGCGTGACGCGGCTATCGCACACGCTCGATGCCAGCGCGGTCGATGCTGTGGATTCCATCGTCTGCGATCCACACCGAGCGGAGTTGCTCCGGTGAGAGGAGGATGTTCAGCTGCTCCTCGAGCGTGCCCGCGTCGAGGATGCGCAAGGTGCCGTCGGTCCCACCGGTCACGAGGCGCGAACCGTCGCTCGAG
>JBJOHQ010000365.1:0-3448 GCA_046047595.1 Planctomycetota bacterium
AGAGCCGACAACTCGTCCAATACGCGGGATATCTCGCAGAGGATGGCTCGATTCTGGGTGACCCCGCGAGCATCGAAGCAACACGCACCGCGATCGAACTCGGGTGGAACCCGCCAGTCGAGCGCAGTCGCTTCGATGTGCTGCCGCTCCAGATTTGCGACGAACACGGCCAGCGACACCTGTTTGAGTATCCGGCGGGCGTGGTGCAAGAAGCGCCGATGGAACATCCCACGCAGCCAGCGTTCGCCGCGCTTGGATTGCGTTGGTACACCGTCCCAGCAGTGAGTTCGATGGTGCTTTCGATCGGCGGAATTGACTATCCATGTGCGCCGTTCAATGGGTTTTACATGGCGAGCGAAATCGCTTCGCGCAATTTCGCGGATGTTTCGCGCTACGACCAACTTCGCGCGGTTGCGGAAGTGCTTGCGATCGACAGTACGCGCCCCTTGTGGAAAGACCGCGTGCTCACGGAACTCAACGAAGTGGTGCTCCACTCCTTCAAGAAGGTTGGCGCGACGATTCTCGACCACCACACAGCGAGTGAACAGTTCATGGAGTTCTTCCAGAAAGAACGCAGTGCTGGTCGCGAGCCGAGCGCGGAGTGGTCGTGGATCGTTCCGCCACAGGCGTCTTCCGCGTGTCCTGTGTATCACCTCGCGATGGAAGATCGTCATACGGTGCCGAACTACTACGGATCTGCGGCAACCGACGGCGCGAAACTCGGTGTGCAAGGCGTGCGCGAGCAGGCCAACGCTGCAGAGCCAGCAAAGCATGACGCGAATAGCACGAACAACATGAGCGAACACGCGGGACGTTCGGGTGACATCTCACGCTGCCCGTTCGCGCGGAGTCTCGGCCTTCTCGCGGGACGGCTTTCCGGCGAGGGGTTTCTCGTGAATGGGTTTCTCGTGAAGGGGTTTCTCGCGAAGAAACTCGGCAGGTCATTCCATCATTCGGCATCGCTGAACTCGCTGTAGGGATCGTCCGAAAACCCATCGGGCGAGCCCAGGGATCCCCTGAGATCGAGATACGCCAATTTAGAGGCTTGCTATTGGCGATTGTCGGATATCGTGTCGGTCCACCTAAAGGTGCGCACATGTCCGCAAGTTTCCCTACCCCCAACACCACACGTCAGAGAGAGTTGCGGTTACCGACCAACATTTATGCACCAACAACAACTTCGCTGGAAGCAATGCGCGCGCGTCAAGCATTGCGCGCGGTGATGGTCGATCTCAACAACTTCTCGACCTTCCCGACGCTCGCAGTCGGAATCCTCGTGGCGTCACTGAGGAATGCGGGGCACGAGGTGGAACTCGTCTGCCCACTCGCGCACGACGTACCTGCAGCAGAGCGTGAGCGCCGCGAGACTTTCAAAGATCAGATCATGCGACGTGTGCACTTGTCCACGCATCCAGCGTTTCGTGCAACGCGTGACTTTGCGCGCCGAGTTCGTCTCTGGTGGCGCGGCCGACCGCATCCGCGTGTCTTGCAAGAGACGGCTCGCGTGTTAGATGAGAAGCCAGACATCTTGCTCCTCTCTGCCTACTTGCAGCACTACGCAACAGTTCGTGAACTCGGTCGACTTGCGGCGGAACGAGGAATCCCCGTACTCCTCGGTGGTCCTGCGTTTAATCAGGATGCGACGGCAGGTTCTTGGCTCGATATTCCCGGTGTGAAAGCCGTCGTCGGCGGCGAGGTTGATCTCGTTCTTCCGCGAATTGTCGAAGCAGTGGTTGCCGGTGAAGACTTGCTGCAATTTGACGGAGTGTTTTTACCCGACGGCCGAAAGAGCCGTCCTGCTCCGCCGCTTCGCGAGCTCGACCAAATTCCCGTTCCAGATTTCACGGACTTTCCTTGGGATCGCTATCGCATGCGAGTGATTCCAATGATGACTGGTCGAGGATGTCAGTGGAATAAATGCAACTTCTGTAGCGATATCACGAGCGCAAGCGGACGAACCTATCGCACGAAGTGCCTCGAGACTGTTATGCATGAAGTGCGCGAACTCTCGCGGCGGCATGAAACGACAAACTTCTTGTTTCTCGATCTCAAGTTGAATTCAAATCCTGCGCTCTTTCGCGGAATCTGCGAGAACATCCAGCGAAACGCGCCTGGAGCGCAGTGGGTTGGAACGGTGCACGTCGATCTTCGAAAGGACAACGGACTTTCTCGCGCGGATCTCCGCGCGGCGGCCGCCGCGGGAATGCGACGAGTCAGCTTTGGCCTCGAGAGCGGAAGTCAGCGAATGCTCGATTTGATGCAGAAGGGCTGCTCGGTGGAAACGAATGCGGAGTTCATTCGCAATGCGTGTGAGGCGGGAATCAGCGTTCGATGCACCATGTTCAAGGGCTTTCCTGGCGAGACTGCTTCCGATCTCGAGCAAACCGCAGATTTCCTTGCAAAACACAGCGAGTTCATCGACCGCATTCGATTCAATGAGTTCTCGATCCTCGAGGGAACACCCATCCACGATGCGGTACGCGAAGAGCCGTCGCGATTCCCCGAGCTTCGCGTGTTGCAATTTGACCAACGCCAAGCTGCCGCGCGCTACGTGAACTCATCGACCACGGGGCACGCGTATCGCCGCGCCAAAGCGCGCGTGCTGGCGCTTGTCCACCAGATCAATCGACGTGAAGTGCGGCGTACCGCGCAGGCCTTTGACGGTCTTATGTGAGAAGAACCCGCAGGTGATTCCGCATGAGAATCGATACAAAGGTGCGTTCAAATCCGCTCCGCCGCAGATTGCGGCGCATTGGTACTTGGGAACGCCGCGAAGAAGCCATCGCGTTTATCGATCTCTTTCATCGTGAGGGCGGACTCAGCGATGTCTCAAGGCGCGCACGACTTCGCGAAGTGAAGCGAGCGCTCTGGCGTAACAACTTCTATCAACACACGCCAGAGGAACTCGCGTTCGGTGCACGTGTCGCATGGCGCAATCACGCACGGTGTATCGGAAGGCTCTTTTGGCGTTCACTTGAAGTGTTTGATTGTCGGGCAATCAGTGATCCTGAAGCGATGGCGGCGCGAGTCGTCGATCACATGATTTTCGCGAAGGGAACCGGGTCGATCCGATCCGCCATCAGCATCTTCGCGCCTGTTCAAGGCGATGCGCTGCCGGCGTACATCGAGAGTCGCCAGATCGCACAGTACGCGGGCTATGCGATTGCGAATGGTGAAATCCTTGGTGATCCTCTGACGGCGGAGGCGACACGCATCGCATGTGCACTTGGATGGAAGCCGCCAATGCAACAGGGGGCATTCGATTTGCTTCCGTTCGCGATCCGTGACATCCGTGATCGCCGTCTCCTTTTCGAGCTGCCTGTCCACGCCGTACAACAGGTCGAGATTGAGCATCCGACTCTTGCGAGACTTTCGGAATTGAAACTTCGCTGGTACACGGTGCCATGCGTGAGTTCCATGATTCTCTCGATCGGTGGAATCGACTATC
>JBJOHQ010000366.1:0-3794 GCA_046047595.1 Planctomycetota bacterium
GTGTGTTCGGACTCGCATCACTTGCGGCACTTGCGCCGCGCGCCTTCGCGCAGGATGACACCAAGCCGTCGGCGCCCGCGGCAAATCCAGGCGCGACGGCGGGGGCGAATCTCCTCTCCAATCCGATCTCGCTCGCGCAATGGTCGTTGCATCGACGCTTCGGCTTTGGCAGGCCTGAGGAACGCGCGAAGGATCCGGCCGATCCGATGGATTTTGCGAAGATCACGAAAGAGGAGTTCGGTATCGCGCGCATCGAACTCGTCAATCAGTTCTATGCGGGCCGCATTGGTGAAAAGTCGCTCGGGAGCGAATTCCGCAAGCGCTGCGACGACCTTGGCGTGCAGTGCGAACTCATCATGTGCGATGGCGAAGGGCTCTGCGGCGCAGCCGACAGCGCAGCGCGTGCGCAGTTCGCCGCAAATCATGAGAAGTGGCTCGCGTTCGCCAAGGAGATCGGCTGCCACTCCATTCGTGTGAACGCCATCGGTGAGGGGAACGCCGACGAACAGCAGGTTCGTTGTGCGGATGGTTTGGTGAAACTCCTTGAGGTCGCGAAGCCGTTCGAACTCAACGTCATCGTTGAGAATCACGGCGGCCTCTCCTCTGACGGCGAGTGGTTGGTCAAAGTGATGAAACTTGTCGCCGATCGAAAGCGCTGCGGCACGCTGCCAGATTTCGGAAACTGGCGCGACAACTCCGGCAAACTCATTGATCCAGTGCGCAATGTGACGCTCGTCGCGCCGTACGCGAAGGGGATGTCTGCGAAGAGTTACGACTTCGATGCGAAGGGCAACGAAACGCTGCTCGACTATCCGGCGCTCCTCGAGGTTGTTGCGAAATCGGGCTACAAGGGTGCGATTGGCATCGAGTACGAAGGCAAGCGCATGTCGGAGCACGACGGAATTCTCGCGACGAAGGCGATTCTCGAGCGCTTCGGCTGCCGCGCGTGAGTGCTTCTCGCGGCGCGTGAGTGCTTCTCGCCGCGCGTGTTGATTCGTCAACGCGCGGGCGGAGTCCAGCCATTCGGCGCGATTTCGAAACGCGAGAACTCGAATGCGGGGCTCACGGTGCAGCCAACGAGCGTCCACGGACCGAGGCTGCGCGCGCGTTGCCATGCGTTCGCGGGAATTTCAACCTGTGGGCGTTCGCCATCGATGAGCGTCGTGCCGAGGATGCGCGTTTCTGGTGCGCGTCCGTGGCCCGCGATCGAGAGTTCAAGCGGTGCGCCCGCGTAGAAGTGCCAAATCTCCGCGGCATCCACACGATGCCAACGATTCTCAACGCCGCCGGGAAGCAGGAAGTAGATCGACGTTCCTGCGCCGCGCGAACCATCCGCGGGCCGATCGCGCCACATCTCTCGGTAGAAGCCGCCCTCGGGATGCGGAGCAAGTTCGAGGAGGCGGACGATTTCTTCCGCCGTTTCCGGACGGCTTGGAAAGGGGATCGCTTGATTGGATGCCGTCGGAGTCATGCGCGCACCCTATACTCGCCGCCTGATTTCCGCCGTCGGATTCTTCGAGGCGCGAAGGAAACAATCGCATGAGCTCAGCCACGATGATCGAATCGAAGTCAGCCCGAACGACCAGCACCGAGACTGGCGCCATTCTTGTGACGGGTGCAGGTGGCGAGATGGGGCACGCCCTTCTCGACGCGCTTGCGAAGCGCTATCACGGGACACGAGAGGTCATCGCCATGGACCTGCGCGAATTGCCGGCCGATCGCGCGGCACATGCAAGTGCGGCGTACGCGGGCGACGTGAGCGACCCTGCCGTGACGGAAGCGATCGCGCTGAAGCACGACATCTCTGAAGTGTGGCATCTCGCGGCATTGCTTTCGACGCGTGGTGAGAAGAGCCCTGAACTCGCGCTCAAAGTGAACGTGATGGGCAGCGCGAACATGCTGAAACTCGCGGCAGAGAGCGCCTCGCGCCGCGGGACCGCCGTCAAGTTCATGTTTCCTTCGACGATCGCGATCTACGGCGTTCCAACGCTCGATGCGAAGCGCGCGGCTGGCCGCGTTTCCGAAGATCACTGTCTCGAACCGATCACGATGTACGGCGTCAACAAGCGCGCCGTCGAAGAGATGGGCCGCTATTACGCGCGCCACTATCGACTGCTCGCAAGCGATCGTCTCGACTGCACCGTTGATTTCCGCTCGATTCGCTTTCCGGGAATCATCTCGGCCGACACGGTCCCGACCGGCGGCACGAGTGACTATGGCCCCGAAATGCTGCACGCCGCGGCGCAAGGCAAGCCGTACGCGTGCTTTGTCCGTCCTGACGCGCGGATCCCGTTCATGACGATGCCGGATGCGGTGCGTTCGCTCATGGAACTCGCCGACGCGCCGCGTGAGAAACTCTCGCGCCTCGTCTACAACGTGGGCGCGTTCGCGCCGAGCGCTGCAGAAATCGCGGCGAAGGTGAAAGAGTTCTTCCCGAAGGCCGAGGTGACGTACGCGCCGACCCTCGAGCGTCAACGCATCGTCGATTCGTGGCCTGAGGATGTCGATGATTCCGCCGCTCGCCGCGATTGGGGCTGGAAGCCTGAGCACAATTTCGACCGCGCCTTTGCCGAGTACATCGTGCCGAAGATTCGCGCGCGCTACGGCTGCTGAGGCGGGTGAAGTTCGCGGCGGAGATCGCACGCGCGAAGTGATGTGAACTCCAAGATTCCGACGGCCGCGTTCGCGTTTCTCGGCTCTCTCCAGCATGCCTTCCGACGAGCTCTTTCCGACCACCCGCGCAACGTGGCTCTCTGATCGAATCAGCAATGTGGCGCGATCGGGCGCGCCGGCGAACGATGGCCTCCGCGAAGCGCGCGAGCACGTGATGCGTCGGTACTACGAGCCGCTCGCGGCGTATCTCTCCGCGACGTCGTACCGCGATGTCGATGCGCCAGCGGCGTTGGTCGCGGGCTTCTTCGTCGACCGCTTGAGCGATGACACGTATCTCGTCGCGTGGAAGGCAAGTGGATTGCCGCTGCGAAAGTGGCTCGTGAATGGGCTGCTCTTCTGGGTGCGCACGGAAGTTCGGCGGCGTCGGCGAACGATGGAGCGCGAACAGGCGGGTGGTGCGGCCACACTCGCACTTGAGGTGTCCGGGTCGGCTGCGCTGCCTGCGGAGCGCGTCTTCGAGCGCGAGTGGGCGCGGAGCATCGTGAGTGATGCGTGCGAACTCGTTGCCGAGCGTTTGGTCGCGGAATGTCTTGCGGATCGTTGGCAGCACTTTCGACGGCATGTACTCGACGGACTGAGTTACGAAGAAGTCGCGCGCGAGTCTGCGTGCGAGGCGCGCGATGTCCGCAACGCGTGTCGTCTTGTTCGAGCGCGGCTTGAGGTGGCGCTGGTCGAGTTGCTGCGCGCGGAGGGCGTGCGTGAAGGCGATCTCGCGACCGAAGTCACGCGCATCCACTTGCACTTTAAGAACGGCGATGAGGCGTGAGTCAGCTCTCGTCAGTCCTCGTCGGCCCTCGTCGGCCCTTGTTCGTCACGGGAACATCGGGGTGATCGCATGAAACGTCCGGATCTCGATGTTCCGCGCCTTCATGATGCTGCCCTCGCGCGCATGTTCGCGATCGCATTCGTTGAGGGCGATGGGAACAGTGTTGGGCGAGCCGAGGACGACGCGTTCCCGAAGCGAAAGCAGTCGGTGACGACGGCAGGAAGTGCGAATGCCACGTGGCGACGGCGTGGCATGGCATTGGTACTGCTGCTCGGGGCGATCGCGTTTCTTTTGCAAAGTGCGCCTTTTTCTCCGTCCGCGCGCGCGCTCGCCGGCTCCCTCTCCTCCGCGCGCA
>JBJOHQ010000367.1:0-2878 GCA_046047595.1 Planctomycetota bacterium
GTACCACCACACGGCGCGCCCGCCCGACACGCCCGCTGCGGTGCCATCGAGGCCGACAGCGAATGCTTGCGTCGGTAGTCCTGCTTTCAATGGCGGCAGGATCGTTCCAAAGCTCGTCGCATTCCAACGCACTGCTTGCAACGCGCCCGCGACGTACGCACTTCCAGCCGCGGTTCCCGTCGGCGAAACGTCGCAGGCGTCGATGCCGCTTCCACCTTCGAGCGCGAGCGATTCGAAAATGCCATCGGGCCGCACGCGCCACGCACCCGTCACGCTCGTCGCGCCCCAACCGACGGCCCAACCTGTCTCTTCCGCATCGTTGACGATGCTCGCGGACGCGGAGCTCGAGGCAAGCACACTCACATTGCCCGAGGGCAGCGCCGTCGTCGTGGCAACGGCGGTCGTGCACGCGCCCGTGACAGGCGGGCACCAATCGCCGAGCAAGAGCAGTTCGTTGTTGGGTCGGAAGCCTGCAGGTGTCGCGAAGGTGAACGTGCCGAACGCGAAGGCGACAACCTCGCCCGTGGCTGCAACGACGAACGGCCGCGCGCCGCCAGTGGTCGATCCACATTGCGCCACGCACGCGACGCGGCCATCGTTCGCGATCGCGATGCCATGAAATGGCGCGACCGATGCGGGGTTCGAGGGTTGGCAGAGATGGACCACACCTTCGACTGGCCGCGCGAAGAATCGCGGAGGCGCCGCGTTGGCCCTCGTGGTCCACATGAACGAGATTGCGAGCGCGATCGTCGCCGCAGGCGAAACCGCGCCCGCAGCGGCAAAGCGTTCAATCATGTGGCACGGAAGTGACATCGCAGCAGTATCGCCTCGGATTCGAGCCGAGACAATCGACGGGTGCGAGGATCGAGGCGAGTGGCGGACGATGTCGTCGCGCGGAGTACTTCGCGGACTTTCGAATCGCTTGTTTGCGAGCGAGCCGTTTCAAATCCCGCTGCGGAACCGATCCTCACGACGGCTTTTTGGGGCCGGCTGAGGCGAACTTCCACGGATCCTGTGTTCTCACTTTGGAGGCGCACATGAGCGTCGTACATTCTCGATCTGTGGCCGTCCCACTCACCCAGCACACCCTCATCGCACGCCTGCGCGATCCGAATGACGAGATCGCGTGGACCCGCTTCGAGCAGAGTTATCGCGAACTCGTGGTGCGATTTGCGATGAAACAGGGCTTGCAACCCTCCGATGCCGAGGATGTCGCGCAGGCCGTCTTTCAGTCGCTTCTCTCGGCCATGCAGGGATTTACGCTCGATCGGTCGAAAGGACGCTTTCGCGATTACCTCTTTCGCGCGGTTCGAAATGAAATCTCTCGTCAGAGCGGAAAACGGCGTCCAATCCTTGGCGCTGATTGCCTAGTCGAAGTGAAGGACGGGTTTGTTTCGACACCGGTCGAGCAAGCTGCCGATCCGACATCCGAAGTTGAGGCGCAACGCACGTTCGAAAGCGAATGGATCGACCACCACTTCAGAATGGCCTTCACGGAGATCCGGCGGACGTTTTCGCCGGACAGCGTGGCCATTTTCGAGAGGCTCCTCGCGGGGACATCGATCGAGAGCACGGCGGAAGCGTTCGCAACGACGACGCAAGCCGTGCACAAGGTGAAGCAACGGATTCGCGATCGCATGCAGGAACTGGTGAGCGCGCAGATCGCGGAGGAAGACGGTTGACGTTGCGGCACGACGACGACGCGACCACGTCGCGCGCAACGAGAGATGCGACGAATGATGCCTCGATCGTCCGCGCGAACGAAAGCCCGTTCGACGGAACTCCGACGAAACGCGGCGCGCAAGACAGTGCTTCAATCATTGCGACGGAGACCGAAGTCGCGCGCGCATTTCTCTCGGACGATTGGATGCGCAGAACTGCGCAGGCGACGCGTCACGACGCAAACGATCAATCGCTCGGTCAACTCGCGGGATATCGCCTCACTCGCATCGTGCAGCGCGGCGTGCAAGGCACCGTCTATGAAGCGGTCGAATCGCGCACCGATCGTCGCGTCGCGATCAAACGACTTCCGCTGCATGATGCGACAAGTATCGAAAGTGCTCGTTTCGCCCGAGAAACTGAGGCGCTCGCAGTACTTCGTCATCCGAACATCGTTTCGCTCCTCGCAGCGCCGAGCGATGATGGTGCACGCCTTCTCGTGATGGAGTGGATTGATGGCATTCCGCTTGATCGCTGGGCGGACGAAACATGGGCACGCCTCGGCGCGCGCGATGCAACAACTGCGATTGTGGTGTGTCTTGAGAAAGTCGCGAGTGCTGTCGCCTCTGCGCACGCGCGTGGCATCATGCACCGCGATCTCAAGCCGTCGAACGTCTTGATCCTTCCGACAGGCGAGCCGAAAGTCCTTGATTTCGGGCTCGCGAAAGCGCTCACGGGTGCGGCCGAAGTCACGCGCGCCAATGGATTCGCAGGCACGCCTGCATGGGCTGCGCCTGAACAAGTGACGGGAGATCCGCGAGATATCGACGCGCGCACCGATGTGCATGGGCTTGGGCTTCTTCTTTATCGAGCGCTTGCAGGTCGAACCGCCTTCGATGGCACGCTTCCGATTCTTCCGCTCTTTGAAGCGATCAAGACCGCGACACCAGTGCCGCCCTCGCGTGAACGGAAGTCTGTTGCGCGCGAACTCGATTGCATCACGCTGCGCGCACTTGAGAAGGAACCGGCGCGGCGATACCAAAGCGCCGAGTCGCTCGCACGCGATCTCGCGCGCTATTTGTCGGGCGAACCGATTGACGCGCATCCGCCGAGCGCGTGGTACATCGCGCGCAAGTTTGTCCGTCGACATCGTGCAGTGACCGCACTTGCGGCGATCGCCGCAGCAGCAGTCGTTGGTGGAACTGCGCTCTCCACCGTG